>JAGGZG010000254.1 GCA_021162125.1 Anaerolineae bacterium | reverse complement strand
TAGATGATGCCTAATCACTTAGCAGTTGGTACTTGGCCGCCCGTGAACTGGCCGAGACCATGATCGAGCACTTCGGCGCCCCCGACGGTGGCTTTTTCGACACCAGCGACGACCACGAGACGCTGATCACCCGTCCGCGCGAACTACAGGACAACGCCGTCCCCTCCGGCAACGCCATGGCTGCTTTCGTCTTGCTGCAGCTCTCGGGCTTGACTGGCGAACCGCGTTACGCCGAGCTGGCCCGGCGCAGCCTGGAGCCGATGCAGTCACTCCTGGCGCGGTATCCACTGGGCTTCGGCCAATGGCTGATCACACTGGACTACACGCTCTCGCATCCCCGCGAGATTGCCATCGTGGGTGACCCCAAAGCGGTGGACACCCGCGCCCTGCTGGAGGTCTGCACCGCCGGCTACCGCCCGCATCAGATCGTCGCCCTGGGCGACCCTGACGCTGAGACGCCAGCCGTCCCCCTGTTACAGGGCCACAGCCAGATCGAAGAGCGCGCCACGGCTTACGTCTGCATGGATTTCACCTGTCGCCCCCCGGTCACTGATCCGGCGGTGCTACAGGCGCTACTTGAATAATCACAAAAAATCGGTTCTATGTGGAATAGTGGGGTTCGCGTTGGTGTCCCGATGCTCAAGCATCGGGCTGAAAGGGCAAAGCCCGCTGAAGCGGGCTCAGGGCGCTAAAGCGCCCTTCGTTCTCTTAGCCTGGACGTTCACGTCCAGGCCTTCCGGCGATAGCCCCACGAATCCGCGAAGAACCAAAGAATCTCCTGGAGGTAAGGATGATGTTGCCAAAGGAAGGTACAATAGCACCCGATTTCACCCTCACCGCCGATGACGACCAAGAGGTCAGCTTATCAGACTTTCGTGGTAAGAAAGTGATACTCTATTTCTATCCCAAAGCCGATACCCCTGGCTGCACCAAGCAAGCATGCGCTATCCGCGATGTCTACCCGGACATTGATGGGCAGGGCGCTGTGGTGATCGGCATCAGCCCCGACCCGCCGGAAAAGCTGGTCAAATTCCGGGCGAAGCACCACCTGCCCTTCTTCCTGCTTTCGGATCCAGAGCACAAAGTGGCCGAGGCGTACGGTGCCTGGGGGGAGAAGAAAATGTTCGGCAAAACGTACATGGGCATCATCCGCAGCCATTTTGGGATTGACGAAGAGGGCCGGCTGATGGAAGTGAAGCTCAAGGTCAAACCGCAGACGACTGCCGACCTGGCGCTGCGGCTGGTGCAGTTGTAGTTCACGTACACGGGCAGGGCCCTACCAGCAAGAGGAAGGGGCGTTGCCTTTGACGCACAGATGTAGTATAATCAATCTATAAAGAATCCCTAAAAAGACCCCAGAAACTACCGCTGCCAGACATTTCAGCCCCTGTCCCCCGTCCCGCCAATCCGAGAAATCCTGCAACTGGAGCTGGCCGATGGTATTGATCCCGACAGTGAGTGAGTTGCCTGAGCCACGATGACGTGGAAATGGAGGTGAGAGACGGAGATCCAAAAAACAAGAGGTAACAATTGTCCCATTTAGACTTTCAATAACAGGAGGTAAGCACCATGGCAGAGCTAAGCGAACACATCCAGAAAGCCGATTGGAAGAAAGAGAAGCACGTGCCGGTCATCGAGGCCCCGGACAAGGTACAAGCGGGCGAACTTTTCGAGGTGAAAGTCAGCCTGGGGAAGGAGATCGCCCACCCCAACACCACCGAACACCACATCAGTTGGATCTCCCTCTACTTCCATCCAGAAGGGGAAAAGTTCACCCATCAGGTGGGTCATTTTGAATTCTCGGCCCACGGCGAGTCCACCGCCGGCCCGAATGAAGGCCCCGTCTACACACATCACGGGGTGAACGTTTCATTGAAGGTCAGCAAGCCCGGCACACTGCACGCCCTGGCCCTGTGCAACATCCACGGGCTGTGGGAGAGCAGCAAAGAGATCAAGCTGGCCTAAAATCCGTCAGAACAAAATCATCTAAGGAGGTAAGACAATGCCCGAGTTTCTCAATCCTTTCAGTGGAAAATTGCCGGATCGCAAACTCACCACCGAGGAGCTGGTCCGGGCGATTCGCCTGGACCTTGCCGCTGAGCACGAGGCGGTTCACCTCTACATGGCCCACGCCGAGGCCACCGACCATCCCCTGGCCAAGAAAGTCCTCACGGACATCGCCAACGAAGAGCGGGTGCACGCCGGTGAATTCGCCCGTCTGCTGGAAATCTTGACCGGTGACGAGGACAAGTGGCTGGCGGAGGGTGCGGAGGAAGTGAACGAGATGGCCGCTGAGGTCGGTGCGGCCAACAAGTCCGGCGGTGTTGAAGCTCCAGCAGCCGGTGGTGAGGAGACAACCATCGGATCGTTGAAGGAGTGATCTAGCCCAGACTTCGGAGATCTCCACGGCGACTTGTCCAATAGACTTCCGAAGTCCTGAGAAGTTTTAAGGAGGAAATTGCATGGCAAACAAGTACTTGGCTCGAGAGGACGCGCCCATTGGATCGGAGACATGGAAGGTGTTAGATGCGGCAATGATGGAAGCGGCCACAAGCCAACTAACGGGCCGTCGTTTGTTACACATCGAGGGGCCCTTCGGCCTGGGGCTGAAAGTGGTGCCCTTGCAGGACGCCGAAGTGAAATCGGGTCTGATTACCAGCCAGGTCATCCCCGTATCGCTGATTCAAACGACATTCGCTCTCGGCACACGAGACCTGGCAGCCTACGAACGCGACGGGGTATCGCTGGACACGAGCGCCGTAGAGCAAGCGGCCATCGAGTGCGCGCGGCTAGAGGATGACTTGATCTTCAACGGAGTGGGGGGCACACCCGGCCTGTTGACGGCGAAAGGTTCTAATAAACTGAACCTATCTGCCTGGAACGAGGTTGGCATGGCCGCCGAGGACATCATCAAAGCCATGACCACCCTCGATAATGCCGGCTTCCACGGTCCTTACAGCCTGGCCCTGGCACCCAGCCGTTACAACCTTCTCTTCCGCCGCTATCCCCGGGGGAATGTCAGCGAGATGGAGCACGTGAAAACGATGGTGACCAAAGGCATTTTCAAAGCCCCGACACTCAAAAGCGGCGGGGTGCTGCTGGCCTCGGGCCGTCAATATGCTTCCATCGTGATGGGGCAGGACATGACCATCGGTTTCATCGGCCCCAGCGGGGATAAGTTGGAGTTCTCGATCTCCGAAAGCCTGGTGCCACTCATCCGCCAACCCCTAGCCATCTGCGTCCTGAGTGGGTAAATCGCCGCTGTATCCCCCAGGCCCAAGGGCCTGGGGGATATTGATTCGGGGGGAGGTGCAAAATCATGGATAGGGAAGGAAAGGAAATCCTCGCCGTTTTGCGTCGTGCCATAAAAGGCGAGTGGGATGGCTACCACTTTTACGTGGAAGCGGCGGAGCGAAGCGCCGATCCGGCGGGCCAGGGCACTTTCCGCAGTCTGGCCGGTGCGGAGGAGGAGCACCTGCACTTGCTCCTGGTCGAGCACCAGTCGCTGAGCACCGGCCAGGGATGGATGGACCCCGACGAGGCCATGACTCGCGAGATAGAAGTGGACATCACCAAGCCCCTTCCGGGGGAAGAATTTGCGCTCCCGGCGGAGTCCCCTTTCGCAGCCACCTGGGCCGCCTATGAAGTGGACGGACTGTCCGGTGATCTGGCAGCCCTGGAGTTTGGCATGGAAATGGAGAGAGACTTCTACAAGATGTACCAGGAGGCCGCCGAGCAGGCAGAAGATCTCCTGGCCCGCCAGGCCTACGAGTTCCTGATGAAAGAGGAGAACAAGCATTTTAAGCTCTTACGGGACGCCTACGACTACCTCAGCGACAACGAGCACTGGTGGGACGACTGGGAATTGCCCTTCTTCGAGGGCTGAGAGGCGTTTCGCGTATATACCGAGCGCACTTGAAAAGCGTGAAAACATGTCCCCGTTTATGCGCCCCTTTACCTGCCAATGAGCCGCGAAACGTGATGCGTGAAACGTAGCTCTCACGTTTTGCGTTTCACGGACTGGGTCAAAAGTGCACATTGGGCTTGGCTCTGTTTTCACTGAACCAAATTGCGCTGATAAGGAGGATAAAAATGGATAAGTGGGAATGCATAGTTTGTGGTTACATCTACGATCCTGCCCAGGGAGACCCGGACGCGGGAATACCCCCCGGAACTCCCTTTGAGGAATTGCCCGACGACTGGGTCTGTCCGGATTGCGGGGCGGGCAAAGACATGTTCGAGCTTCTGGAAGAATGATACATAATCAGTAGTTGAGAAATCCGCCCCCCGCCCGGCGCTGAAGCGCCAGGCTCAGCAGCAGAAGCCTGCTGAAGCAGGCTGTGGTGGCCTCGGAGCCGCCGTCCACATTGGCGAAGGGTGCTTCAGCACTCTTCGCCTGCTCAGCCT
>JAGGZG010000088.1 GCA_021162125.1 Anaerolineae bacterium | reverse complement strand
CTGTGGTGGCCTCGGAGCCGCCGTCCACATTGGCGAAGAGTGCTTCAGCACTCTTCGCCTGCTCAGCCTGGACGTTCACGTCCAGGCGACGCGGCAGCAGCACCGACTTTTCTCAAGTACTGATTATATCATCAAGCCGTGTCTTTGGCAATCCTCCCGGTTATACGGGGTAGCGCCACAATTCTGTGCTACTCACAGGATATTGAGAGAGGGAAATGAACCAGGGATCGCCCCTCGTGCTCCCCGGCGAATCGCTGCGCCCCCCTCATACCCCCGTCCATTACCGTTGCGCCAGGGTGAAGGCCTCGGGCAGGAGTTCTCTCACGGTAAAAGTACCTATCTCGCCGGACGCGCTGGCCACGATGACCCGAATATCCAGCCCGAACTCTGATAGCACCTGGCGGCAGGCTCCACAGGGGGTACCCCCATCCTCCGTGACCACGGCGATGGCCTCAAACTGGCGCTCCCCCTCGGACACAGCCTTGCCCACAGCTGCCCGTTCCGCGCACAGGCAAAGGGGATAGACCCCGTTCTCCACGTTGCAGCCCGTGTACACCCGACCTGAAACACCCAGAAGTGCAGCGCCCACCCTGTAGTGCGAATATGGCGCGTAAGCTCGCTCTCGAACCTGGCTCGCCAAGGCGACGAGTTCACTATCCTCCATCGTAAACGCCCCCTGCTCTATCAGATACCCTTGCTCCGTGACGCTGTAACCGATCCTCTATCGGGTTCAGGCTTGCGAACTCAGACTTGGGATTTGGTCATTGAGCATTGGTCATTCGTCATTGCGATTTCACCCGGGCAGGTACCCCGTAGGCCAGGCTACCGGGCGGCACGTCACGGGTGACTACTGCGCCAGCCCCAATCCTCGCACCTGCCCCGACGCGCACCGGGGCAACGAGCATGGCATCGCTGCCGATAAAGGCCCCGTCCTCGATCACCGTCCGGTGCTTGTGCTGCCCATCGAAGTTACAGGTAATCGTCCCGGCCCCAATATTCACCTCAGCCCCGATGGTCGCGTCGCCCACGTAACTGAAATGGCCCATCTTGGTGCCTGGCCCCAGGTACGAGTTCTTGACCTCACCGAAGTTGCCCATGTGTACGCCAGGACCCAGGTGCGCGCCCTTCCGCAAGTGGGAGAAGGGGCCGATGTCCACCCCATCCTCCACTCGCGCTTCCTCCACGACCGAGGCGCGGATGACGCATCGCTCGCCGATCTGGGAATCGCGCACGAGAGTGTTGGGACCAATTTCGCACTCCGCCCCCACGGTCGTCATGCCCTGCAGATAGGTGTTGGGATAGATCACCGTATCCGCACCCAGTTCGACGGTAGCCTCGATGTAGGTTGCCGCCGGGTCCACCAGGGTCACGCCGGCCAGCATCCACTGCTCGTTGATACGCCGGCGCATGATGGCCTCCGCGCGGGCCAGGTGCACGCGGTTGTTGATACCCAACAACTCCTCAGCGTCCTCGGAGACCAATGCCTCCACTCGGTGGCCCTCGGCCACCGCCATCGCCACCAGATCGGTCAGGTAGTACTCGCCTTTGGGGCTCACCGACAGGTCTGGCAGCCGCGACCAGAGCCAGTCCGCCGCAAAGCAGTAGACACCGGCGTTCAACTCGCGGATAGCCAACTGCTCGGGGGTGGCCACAGCCTCCTCGACAATGGCCTGCACGCGCCCGTCTGTCTCACGCACTACCCGCCCAAAGCCCATAGGGTCGTCGGCCAGCAGGGTGAGCATGGCAATGGCCGCCCCACTGCGCTGTTGCAAATCCACCAGACGGGCCAAAGTATCCGAGGTGAGAAGAGGCATGTCCGCGTAACACACCAACACTGCCCGACTCCGCCCGGCCAGGAGTGGACGAGCCTGGAGCACAGCATGTCCCGTGCCCAACCGCTCGGTCTGCTCCACGTACACGACTGCCTCGCCCAGAGTCCGGCGCACCGCGTCCGCCTCGCGTCCGACCACGAGTAGCGGCCTATCCACGCTGAGCCGGGTGGCCATCTCCACCGAGTACCACACCATGGGCCGTCCGGCCAGGGGGTGTAACACTTTGGGCACGCTGGACTTCATGCGGGTGCTCTCACCCGCAGCCAGAATCACCACTGCTAATTGCCTCATCTGGAACTCCCCGAAACAAAAGATGACCAAGAAGGTTCCACACACACGGCTGGAAGCATATCCCGGTCACCCCCGCAACGGACTTACGAAAGTGTGCTTCTCACCTGAAAACTGCTTTCCACTTATAGGGATGGCTCGTTTTCTGGGCGAATTAAGTTTACACTTTTCGGATCATCAAGACCACCGATGTCCCGGCTTCCTCTGTCAGCGAATATCAAGCGAATAAACGAGTGGGCTCTGCCCTCAAAATTCTTCCGTTTGTTCGAGGATGGTTCGATTATGGGCCGAAATAGGTTTACACTTTTGTTTTGGGCAATAATTTTTTGCGTTCAATACACATTGAACACCGGGCTGAAAGGGTTGCCCGGGGCTAAACCCCCAGGCTGAGCAGCCGAAGGGCGCTGAAGCACCCTAAACGTGGCCACTCGAGTCGACAGATAGCCTGCTTCAGCGGGCTTGGGCCGCTCAGCCCTGAGCTTTAGGGGCAGACGGGCTGTCGGAAAGAGTGCCAACCTATTGTGAACCATCCCCTTATTCGTTGCTTCATTCGTTGACAGCAGGTAACTGCTCAGGCTACTTCTGTTAGCGATTGAAATCGCCTCTAGAGGGCTTGCAGCCGAGCGTCCACCTGCGTGGGCGCGCCTGTCCACGCAGGTGGACAGCCAGCTTTAGCTCCTCAGGCGCG
>JAGGZG010000119.1 GCA_021162125.1 Anaerolineae bacterium | reverse complement strand
GACGTGGACATCGCCGTGTTGCTGGGGCCGGATGTGCCCCGCGAGCGGTGGGGTGACGTGCAGATTGATCTCATCGGCGATCTGACGTCGCTTTTCCACCGCAACGACGTGGACGTGGTCATCCTCAACCGGGCCACGCCGCTTTTGGCCTGGGAAGTGGTGCGCTACGGGCAGCGTATCTACGAGCCAGACCCGGGCGTGCGAGTGGACTTCGAGACGGCTGCCTTCCGCCGCTATGTGGACACCAAGCCTCTGCGGAAGCTCCAACTGCAACGGCTGGCTGAGTGGAACGAGGAACGGCGTCGTGTCCGGCAGCCATCCAACTTTCGGTGGTGATGTATTTAGCACTGTTCATCGAGTACGTCTACGATTTCCTGCGCCGCGAGGGATACCTGGAGGGTTACTACTCAGGCCGGCGGTTGAAACCGCGCCTGAGGAGCTAAAGCTGGCTGTCCACCTGCGTGGACAGGCGCGTCCACGCAGGTGGACGCTCGGCTGCAAGCCCTCTAGAGGCGATTTCAATCGCTAACAGAAATAGCCTGAGCAGTTACCCTGTCAAAGCAATACCGGACCTTATCAAACTGTGCTTTGAGGGCCATGACCTCGGTTCGGACCTCCTCGACTGATCGCTTCTCCAAAAGCACTTGTCCGAAGAACTGCGCGATGCGCGCCATCTCTTGCGGCCCCATTCCCCAACGTGTGACTTCATGCACAGCCAGGCGCACTCCACTGGGGTTATGCAACGCTCTGAGCGGATCCCACGGCAGCAAGTTCATATTACAGATGATGTGGGCCGACTCCAGCGCAGCTACGGCTGTTTTGCCTCCCCCTTGCGCGCTTACGTCCAGGGCAAGCATATGTCCGGCGGTATAGCCCTGCCGCTCCCCGGCGACTGTCAGGCCCGCTTCCTTGAACCCAGCCGCCAGCGCTTGTGCGTTGTCTACGCAGGCACGGGCATAGTCCTGGCCGAAAGCCAACATCTCAGCGGCAGCCACAGCAAGTGCCGGCAGCCGGTTGGTGTGGAAATTAGCCGTCATACCAGGGAAGATGGCCCGATCCACACCGTGCGCGATGTCGGGGTCGTCCGTAACGACGATGCCACCTGGTGGCCCGCCAAAGCTCTTGTAGGTGCTGGCCGTCATCACGTGGGCACCCTCGCGCAGCGGATGTTGCCAGACGCCACCGGCGATCAGTCCGGCGACGTGCGCCGCGTCGTACATCAGCCAGGCACCTACCTCGTCGGCAATAGCCCTTATCTCGCGTACCGGGTAGGGAAACAGAATCAAACTGGCGCCCACGATGATCAACTTGGGCGGATGGGCCTTGACCTCGCGCCGCAGTTCGTCCAGCTTGATCTCCCAGTTCTGTGCATCGTAAGGAATTGTATGGATCTCGAGTCGCCGATAACCGGCTGCGCCCACACGCTGGTGGCTGATGTGTCCTCCCACCGATGTAGACAGGCTGAAAATCACGTCACCCGGCTCGGTCAGGCTGTTCAGCACGGCCATATTCGCCATGCTACCGCTCATCGTTCGAACCTCGGCGTAGTTTGCGTCGAACAGCCGCCGAACGAGTTCGGTAGCGACTACCTCTGTCTCTTCGGACCAACGCAGACCGGTCTGGTACTTGGCGCCAGGATGGCCCTCGCTGGCGCGAGTGGCAATCGTGGAACTCAGTAAAGCTGCCACGCGCGGGCTCATGATGTTGGTTCCGGGGTATAGGTTGAGACAGTGTTGGGATAGGTGAGTGACTTGTTTGTGATTAAGCTGTTCGACTCGTTTGGCCAGTGCCAGAGGCGATAGACCTTCGATGCTTTCCAGAACACGCTGGCGGAAAGCCAGCGCCTCTGGTTCAAACCAGGCTGGTGTGATGTCTGTCATTGGATTCCTCTTTTTGAGTTGTCAGTGCACGCTAGTGAACACCTAGATAAGATTTGCGCACTTCATCTTGCTGGGCCAATTCAGCCGCCGGCCCCTCCAAAACAATGTTGCCGGTCTCCAGGATGTAGGCGTAATTGGCGATGGACATGGCGGCACGAGCGTTTTGCTCGATCAGCAGGATCGTCTGCCCGGCTTGATTCAGTTCTTTAAGTTTCTCGAACACATCTTGCGCCAGGACCGGGGCCAAGCCAAGTGACGGCTCGTCAATCATAAGGATGCGCGGTTTAGACATCAGAGCGCGACCTAGAGCGAGCATTTGCTGCTCACCGCCGGACAGTGTGCCCGCGCTTTGTTTCTTTCTCTCCTCGAGGCGTGGGAACAGGTTAAAAATCTCCTGTAAATCTCGTTGGATTACCTGATTGCTGTCCCGCCGGGCATACGCCCCCAGGCGTAGATTCTCCAGCACGGTCAGGTTAGTGAATACACGACGGCCCTCAGGCACCATTGCGATGCCGCGCCGGACGACTTCGAAAGAGCGCAGACCGATCAGGCTCTCGCCGTCTAGCAAGACATCGCCTTCACTGGGCTTGACGATACCGGCGATGGTGCGCAGCGTAGTGCTCTTGCCAGCTCCGTTGGCACCCAGCAAGGCCACAATCTGGCCATCGGGCACGCGCAGAGAGATGCCATGCAATGCATGGATGCCACCGTAATATACGTGTAAATCCCGTACCTCAAGCATACTCGCCCACTCCCAGGTACGCCTCGATGACGCGCGGGTTGTTCTGGATGGCTTCCGGGGGGCCCTCTGCGATCGTCTCGCCGTGGTCAATAGCGATGATGCGCGGGCAAATTCCCATCACCACCCGCATTTGGTGCTCGATTAAAAAGATCGTCAGATCGAAAGCATCGAGGATGTGCAGGATGAACCTCATTAACTCCTCGGACTCACCGGGGTTCATGCCCGCCGCTGGCTCGTCCAGCAGCAATAGTCGAGGTCGCGTTGCTAGTGCGCGGGCGATCTCCAGCTTGCGCTGCTGTCCATAAGGCAGCGATGTGGCGTCTTCGTGCGCCAAATGATCCAAGGATAGTGCCCCCAGCAACTCCATTGCCTCCTGGCGCATCTCCTTTTCCTCTCGAGCGTAATTCGGGGCCCGGAGGATGGCCGAGAAGGGATCGGACCTGAGGCGCAGGTGATGGCCGACGAGCACGTTTCCGAGCACGTCCAGTCCATTGAACAAGCGGATGTTCTGGAAGGTGCGCGCCACGCCCAGGCTGGCGATGATATCGGGCCGTTTACCGGTGATATCGGTCCCGTTGAAGGTGATGCGCCCGGCGGTTGGCGTGTAGATGCCGGTGATCAAGTTAAAGATGGTCGTCTTGCCTGAGCCATTTGGCCCAATGAGTGCGCACAACTCCCCCGGTGCCAACTCGGTTGAAAAATTATTGACGGCTGTCAGCCCGCCGAAGCACTTTGTGACACCATCAAGCCTGAGTAGACTCATGGCCTCTCCTCCTCCTCGGACTCGATGCTCGGCGCTGGCGCGGTCTTGCCAGTGCGTCCCAGCCGTGCGCGAAGAGCAGAGGTTTTCTCAAAGAACCAATCCCAACTGAACTCTGCTTGCCCAAACAGTCCGCGGCGATAGAACAGGATGACCAGCAAAAGTAGCGCGGAGAAGATCACCATGCGCATGCCCGGCACACCTGGTACTCGCAGCGGCCCAATGCTGAACGGAGATTCAACCGGCCGTAGCGCCTCTAGGAAGACCGTATACAGGCAAGCGGACACTGTGCTGCCGGTCAGACTGGACATCCCTCCCATGACCGTGATGCCAACCACTTGGTAGGTCAGGAAGAACAAGAACACTTTGGGGTCAATGGTGCTGATCAAGTTAGCCAAAAGCGCACCGGCAATGCCGACGAAGAAAGACGACAATGTAAAAGCGAGTATTTTGTGGTAGGACAACTTGACTCCGAGCGCCTCGGCTGCCACCTCGTCGTCGCGGATGGCTTTCAGAGCGCGCCCGTAGCTGCTGTCAACCAGGCGCTTGGTCACAAAGATGGTCACCAGGGCCAGGCCCCAACTCCAATATACGTTGGTGTACTCGGGGATGCCCTTCAAACCCAGGGAGCCATTGGTGACCCTCTGCATATTGACGAAGAGCACGCGGATGATCTCGCCGAAGCCTAAGGTAGCGATGGCCAAGTAATCGCCGCGTAGGCGCAAAGCAGGCCATCCGATGAGAAAACCCACGACTGCTGCCAAAACGCCGCCTAGCAGCATCGCCGGCAAGAAAGGCCACTGTACATTCGCCAACACAGGAACGATGGGCTCGAGGAAGAAGTTGAGCTCTTTCTGGACAGGTGTCATCGTCAATAGGGCGGCCGTATAAGCGCCCACAGCGGCGAAGCCGGCGTGGCCCAGTGAGAACTGGCCAGTATAGCCGTAGACCAGATTGAACGTGACCGCGAAGATGGTGAAGATGGCGCACAAATTCATGATGCGCAGTATGTAAGGATTGAAAGTGGCCTGGGAGTACGCCAGAAAGCCTGCAAACACCACCAACGTGATCAGCGTCAGGATGCGGTTCCGGGTTATCTTCATCATACTCACACCTTCTCCGGCTCCATCTCGCCCATGATGCCGGTTGGCCGGAAGAGGAGCAACAAGATCAGGATGCTGTAGGCGAAAGCATCTCGATAACCGGCCAGGTTAGGCATAAAGGCCACAAGCATAATCTCGGCTATGCCTAACAGGAACCCGCCAATCAGCGCGCCAGTGATGTCGCCAATCCCACCCAGCACGGCGGCGATAAAGGCCTTCAGGCCGGGCATCACGCCCATCAAGGGTTGAATTTGCGGAAACTTGATGGCCCACAGGATGCCGCCCGCGGCGGCCAGCGCTGAGCCCAGGGCGAAGGAGAACGTGATGACCTGGTCGGTGTTGACGCCCATCAGCCCGGTGGTCTCAATGTCCTTCGACAAGGCACGCATCGCCATACCGACTTTGGTGCGGTGTACCACGAACATCAGCCCACCGAATAGCACTAACGCTGTCAGGATGATGATGGGAGTGTAACTCACCACTGCCGCCCCCCCGATGTAGAGCACGGTGTCCATTACGGGTGGGCGATGGAAACCCTTAGGCCGCGCCCCAAAGATGACTAGGCCCAGATTCTCCAGCAGGAATGAAACCGCAACAGCCGAGGTGAACAGATTGATGCGCGGCACCTCGCGCAGAGGTTTATAGGCTGTCCGCTCGATAATGATGCCCACCACTCCCGTCAACAAAATGGCCAGGGGGAAAGACACCCACCAGGGCAGGAAAAACATCACCACACCATAAAAGGCGATGTAGGAGCCCAACATCACGATATCGCCGTGAGCGAAATTGATCAGGCGCAGAATGCCATACACCATCGTGTAACCAATGGCGATCAGTGCATACAGACTGCCCAACGAGATACCATTAGCAAGATGCTGAAAAAACAATGATAAAGTCATCGAAGCCTCCAACAGGGAGACGGTTGATCGAAGTTGAAAAGGGGATGCCCTGGGGGCATCCCCCCTCATTCTTTCGGGCGACTAGGGCGAGACAGTGGTGAGGTATTTGAACTTGCCATTCTCCACCGTGAGGATTACGGCAGTCTTGACGGCGTCACCATTCTCATCCATCGAGATAGTACCTGTCACCCCTGGGAAGTTCTTGGTCGCAGCCATAGCATCGCGGATGGCGGCGGGGTCGAAGGAGTTAGCGCGCTCAATGGCGTCAATGGTCAACATGTAGGCGTCGTAACCCAACGCGGCGAAAGCACTCGGCCGCTCGCCATACTCCGCTTCGAACGCCTCGACAAATGGCTTCGAGGCCGGGCTTAGCTCGGCGTCGGGGTGATAATGCGTGCTGAAGATTATGCCCTCAACCGCATCGCCACCGATCTCGATCAGTTCAGGCGCTTCATAAGCATCACCACCCAGGATGGGACCCTTGAAGCCGAGTTCGCGCGCCTGCTTGGCGAGCAGGGCAGCCTCAGCGAAGTAGCCAGGTGCGAAGATGGCGTCCGGCTTGGCAGCCAAAGTCGCGCCTAACTGGGCCGTAAAGTCCTGATCACCAGTCTGGTAGGATGTGAAAGACACGATCCCGCTTGCGTCGCCGGTCAACTCGATGAAGGCCTTGCGGAAGAAAGCCGCCAGACCAACCGAGTAATCCTGCGCCACGTCCTGGATGATAGCCACTTTCTTGACACCCAGTTCCTCAACAGCATACTTGGCCATCACGCGGCCCTGGAATGGGTCAATGAAACAGGCCCGGAAATAGTAGTCCTTGCCCTGTGTCACCAGCGGGTTAGTGGGCGAGCACCCCATTACAGGAATGCCAGCCTTCTCCGCGACCTCGCCACCGGCCATAGACAGCGAGCTGCCATAGCTGCCGACAACGGCGATAGCGCCTTCCTGGTTAATCAGGCGTGCCATGGCCGTGGCCGCTTCGGCCTTGTCGCTGCGGTTGTCCACTACCACCAGCTTTATCGGGACACCCAGCACCTTCGGCTTTTGCTTATAGGCCAGGTTCACGCCCTGCATGGTAAATTCACCGCCGGCCGCGAACGCGCCAGTCAACGGCTCGTACACGCCGATCACAACCTCTTCAGGCGTAGTTTCTTCTCCTGCCGCTGCAGTTTCTGCAGGGGCAGGAGTCTCCTTAGCTGCTGGCGTAGGCTGGCAGGCGGTAACCAACGAGGCTATCAAGCCAATGACCAACAGCGGCACAAATAACTTCTTCGTGGGCATGGTACCCTCCTCCTTCAGTAATGCTTGTTAAGCTGAGCCTCTTCGGTCAGATTTTGTTAGGTGGTTTCTTCCATAAACTCCTCCTGCGGTTATGTCTCCCTGCATCGGGATGGGAAAGGGGGTTTTTTATGTGACAAACGACTGGTGAAGGTGTCGGCTACGAGTCCGGTCAATCTAGCCTGTTCTAACCTCCCACCAGCTTTCGGCCTTTCAAAACGTTCTCCCATAGTTCCGTTATTCTATCTTTCTGTATTTCTCCCCCTGTTTCCTCCTCCATGCCACGAGCTACCGTTTCGCCCACTTCAATTATAGGCTCTGCGATGGTTTTCTCCGCTAAATCAGGGTCCCTTTTGCGCAAAGCTTCTATAGTCGGATAATGGGTGCCAACGATATAATCGGGGGTAAAATAAACCTGGTCTGCTAGAGTGAGAAAAAGTCGGACGCGGGAAGCAAGCTTAGACCAGGTCTGGAAGAGAAGGCTATGATCAGACAATTGACAGATTGCGCGATGGAATCGGATATCTTTTTCCACGAGTACGTCTAGATTACCAGCATCAGCAGCTTTTTCCATTGAGTTAAGGATGTCCTCGAGCATCTCAATGTTCTCAGGTTGTATTCTCACGGCAGCCAATCTCGCCGCGTAGCCTTCAAGGAGACACCTCAAACTGTATATCTCTCTGACATCACGAGCCGAGAAGGATGCGACGAATGTTCCTCTGTACGCATATTTGACGACTAATCCTTCTTCTTCTAATTCGGCAAGGGCCTCCCGGATAGGTCCTCGGCTGACCCCCATTTGTTCAGCTATTTCAGCCTCGATGAGGTGGTCACCGGCTTTCAAAGTGCCATCCAATATGGCGGCTCTCAACGAGGAAAGTACATCATAGCGGATCACTCTCTGCTTTATTTTCTCAAAGTGAGGACTATCACCACTCATATTTCACCTGGTGTTCTGTTGGGTGGTCCCCCTGTAGAGTGTTGGTGACGTGTCCCGCCCGAACGTTCACATTCGGGTGAGCCAGACTGCCAACACTTTACGGAGGAGACGTCGAGGATTGGGGATGGTTCAGAATAGGCCGACATTTTGATCGGGAAACATACTGTCAACGAATGGCGAAACGAATAAACGAATGACCATGACCGCAGATCTATTTGTTTATTCGTTGGATATTCGTTGACAGAGGACTGCACAAGCCAAGAAATGACCGGGAAAAGCGTTGGGGGCTGATTTACCTGGTTAATCTGGTCATAAGGCGTAGCTATTTCCT
>JAGGZG010000397.1 GCA_021162125.1 Anaerolineae bacterium | reverse complement strand
GCAGCGCGACAGGCGGGCAATTTGCAGCGAGCTTGACGCCATCACCGACACGCTGGTGAAGGTGCACCTTCACCAGCGTGTCGGTGATGGCGTCAAGCTCGCTGCAAATTGCCCGCCTGTCGCGCTGCAGGCTATCGGCCTGTCGGTCCCGCCAGATGTCCGTGAGCAATCGGTGACTGGCTCCGTACTTCTCGTGGATGCGCTTGCCACGCCGCTTGAAGTAGTCAAGTGCCTGTCGCCCAAAGTCGTCTATCAATTGTTCCAGCGTGTTCCGCGCAGCCAGCAATTGTCTCGCCATTTCCCCGATCTCTTTGCCCAGTCTAAGGGCCAGCAGCCGAGGAACGAACCCCCGACGAGTGTAGGGATTGTGCAGACGGTTCAAGAATCGCGCGAAAGTCGAGCTGGATGCCTCCTGCGTGAGGATGTTGGTGATGACATCCTCCAGGTTGTGTGCCTCGTCAATGATCAAATATCTCAGGGCTTCCTCGGCGAATGCATCCCAGTCCTTGCTCATCAGGAGGGCATGGTTGACGACGATAATCTGCGCAGATCTGGCCCGGGCATAAACCTGAAGGAACGGGCACTGCCGAGCATACTCACAGTGGTCGGGGCGGCAGCCTTCTGCGTTGCAGGCAACCTCAGCCTTAAGCTCGCCGAACAAAGGGTAGATGCTCTCCAGCCAGTAGGTCAGCTCGCTTAGATCGCCGTCCCGCGTGTGCCGCAGCCAGTTCAGCAGGTAAAGCAGCCCAACTCGCTCTCCTAGTCCAGCTTTTTCGGGATCGAATTCGGTGCACGTCCGTGCAAGCCGCTGAAGGCACACGTAATTCGCACGGCCCTTAAGGACCTGATAAGTAAACTCGAAACCGTAGTCCCGCTGCGCGACCTCGATCTGGGCTTCCAGTTGATCCTGAAGGTTCTTTACCGTGGTCGAGATGAACACCCGTTCACCTGAAGACCGGGCGAAATCAATGGCTGGCAGCAGGTAAGCCAGCGTCTTCCCAGTGCCAGTAGCCGCCTCAATCACCTTGAAACGGCCTTGTTCCAACGCTTCGCAGACATGCGTAACCATCTGCACCTGCTCGTCGCGGGGCTCGAATTTATCCCCCATTGCCTGATGCAGTTTGCCGTTCTGGCGATAGTAACTCAACACGCGCTCGCGGCTGAAAGGTCGCCTGGCTGGCGGAGGTGGCAAGGGCGAAGGTTCAGATACCCAGCTCGCGATGTCAATCGCCCTTTCACCGCGCTTGACATCAGCGCGGTCAATCAAGCAGGAAAGGGCGTACTGATCCCCGGGCAGCAACCGTAACCACTCACCGAGGAAATCAGTATCCTGGGCGTTAAGCTCCTCAACCAGGTGGCGGAATACGTACCAGGTGATGAGAACGTCATACCGCGCGTCGTGATAGGACTTCCCCTGAGCGTTAAAACAGGCAAGCAGGTTCTGAAATCCGACTGAGTGATCGAGGTCTGGAGGCAGGAGGGCCTTTCGCACTTCCTCCAAGCGGTGAGAGTGTAACTCTGGGTGCAAGAGCACGCTCAGTTCGAGGGTGTCGAGGACTGGATTGAGGAAGTCGGGCTGTCCGCAGCGCTTTTCAGCCGCGTAGCGGATGAAGCTGGAGTCAAAACGCCCGTTGTGGGCTACGAGGGGCAAATCGCCCACGAACTGACGGAAGTCCGCAATCGCGATAGTGAGCGGAACAGCATCCGCGAACTCTTCGTCATCCACATGCTGCTTCCGTTTGATGACCAGCGGCAGGGGGTGATCAAGTTGGACATAGCGATAGAACGCGGGAGCCAGGTGATCAGGCTCGCCCTGTGAGATTTTCAGGGCGGCAATCTGGTAAATGTCCGCGCTATCATAATCGAGGCCAGTGGTCTCGATGTCAAAGACTACATAGGAACTCGGGTGAGCCAGGGGGAGATGGCCAGTGGAGAGGGTCTGGTACTTCGACTTCTGCCGTGGGGACCTGGGCGGGGGCTTCGGTTCAGGCACGACGTCCTCCTGGGCCTCAACAATGGCGCGTAGGCGATAGCGTTGCCCCAGGGCGATGAACACCTTAGTGTGGGAGAGCACCTTGCGGATGCTCGTCCCGCTGGCCTGGAACCCCTTTTGGCGCAGAGCCAGCTCGATGTCGTCAACGGTGAGGCCTGCAGGGTTGGCCTTGAGGAGTCTCTGGATTTCTTGGCCGAGAGGAGAGTTGGGACCAAGCATGTGGTAAACTTTTCACCAGAGCGAACAGGCAGAGGACCGAGGTGCGCCGAGTCGCAATTACTGATTGTTGCGGGCCTTGAATGCCTGTGTAAACCTGCTGTTTTCATTGCATTCATTATACCACCGTTCGCATAATTTCTCAACCTGTACTGGTTTACTGAATCCTCTCCTCAATCAGTTACCACTGGTGATCTGGATGCCAACAACAGACGAACAAAAAGGGCTATCCCCTCTTGTGGAATAGCCCCTTCCCTAACAGTTGCCCTACCTGCTACTCGGCGCTTGACAGCTCCACCGCCTGTTCCAGGTCGCGTTCACTGGGAGTGGTATAGCGACGAGTAACGTTGAGGTTGGAGTGGCCCATGAGGGTGGCCACCCTGTCCAGCGATACCCCCTGGTCCACAAGCGCTTTGCCAAAGGTGTGGCGCAGCACGTGTGGAGTCAGGTGAGGCAGTCCGGCTTGCTGACCAGCGCAGGCCACCACCCTCTGTATGGCCCGTGGGCCGATGGGCCCACGCTGTCCCCAGAAGAGTCGTTCTGCACCGGGCCACTCAGGGTGCACTTCTCGCGCTCGAAGCTTGAGGTAAGCGGTCAGGGCCTTGCGCGCTTCACTGTTGAGGGGCACCCGTCGCCGCTTGCCGCCTTTGCCCTGCCGGACGATCACTGCTCCCTTGCGCTCGGAGAGCTCGATGTCAGCCAGAAGGTATGGATACCCTTCCAAGAGTGGGCCAGACGACGGCGGTCAGCGGGATCGAACCAAGCGACAGGCAGGCCAGTGACGATTTGACAGTCATAAATGTCCAGCCTGGTCAGGGCAGCGAGCATAAGTACCCGCTCTTCAAGACTTCCGATACGCTGGCGATCCTGGCGGGCGGCATAGGCGCGGGAGTAGCGCAGAGCATCCTCGCCGACGAAAAAGGTCTGGCCCTGATAGACAATGCGAGTGGTACGTGCTCTATGGAGATTCCTGTGCAGACGCAAGGTCACCTGGGGGTACTCTCGGCGTTGCCCAGGATGGCGGGGAAGGCTGTCATGCGCGGCTTGCCGTCGGTTAGCTTGACGATCTTTACCTCGCCGAAACCGACGTCAATGCCAACAGGGTAGACCCGGTTCTGGTCGGTCATCTCACACCTCCGAACGACGAATGCTCGTGACCGCTGAGTTGTGGCACAGGGATGGCGAGCGGGGTGGGGGCAAGGACCTCGCCTTCTATCACCCCCCAGCCATGGCCACCCAGCAGGTCATCGGCGTGCGGGCCGAGCACCTCCCGGCGCTGAACCGGAGTGAGGGCTAGGGCATCGCATACGTCCGAGAAGTGCTGTAGCCAGCGTGCGTGTAATCTCGGCGATGGATACGCCGTCGGCCTGCGCCTCCACTTGTTCACGAAAGCGGCGCAGGGCTAGATGGCAGCTCGCATCCTCTCCATTATCCGCTGGCCAGGGAAGCAGGTCGGGCAGTAATTGTCAAGCCCTTTCAAACTGGAGATTACCCATAGGTGGATGGAGACCTCGTGGGCGAGCATTCATGCACCGCAGAGAGCGCGGAGTTGAACACCTGCCTTTTTCTTTTCCTCTGCGTCCTCAGCGTCTCCGCGGTGAGATATGGGTAATCTCCAGAGTAACTGCTCAGGCTACTTCTGTTAGCGATTGAAATCGCCTCTAGAGGGCTTGCAGCCGAGCGTCCACCTGCGTGGACAGGCGCGTCCACGCAGGTGGACAGCCAGCTTTAGCTCCTCAGGCGCGGTTTCAACCGCTGGCCTGAGTGGTAACTCTCCAGAAAAACAAAAAAACAAAGGGTTGAAATATCTGCTCAAATGTGCTAAAATGGGTGTATGTTAAGACGAGGCGGAGTGACTGCACCACTTTTGTCCTTGAGTGCTCACCTTGACGAAAACACCTGTTTCCGATTCCAGATTGATACCCGCTGCCTCCCACGAGGGGACGGTTCCACTCAGGCGCGAGCCCTACTTCGTGCGCTGGGTAATCATTGGCGTGGCAGCGTTGTTTCTTCTCGCCAACGCTGATCCAGCGACGAGGGTGATTGGCTGGGCAGCGTGGGGCGCTGCTGTGCTGTATAACGTTGCCGTGGGTTACTTCTTGTCGGAACGACTCCGGCCTTTTCGCTGGCTGCGCTACGCTACCGCTGCACTGGACACGGCATTGATCACGGGTATCATCCTCGGCCTGCGCGGTCCGATCAATGCCTACATCGCTCTTTACCTGCTCGCCGTGGCCGGTGCCGTGTTTTACCTGGGGCCGTGGGAAACCATCTTTGTGGGAGTGATGGATAGTGTGCTGGCCAGCCTGCTCGCCCTGCTATGGTTCAACAGCTTCAACGCGGCCGCTCAGCTAATCCCCACCTGGGGCCTGATCATGAGCACCGCTGCGCTCGCCAGTATTCTCACACACCAGGTCCGTGAGCGACTCCGCGCCAACCAGGAACGTGCAAACCGTCTGGAAAGAAAACTCACTGAGATGGCCGTCCTGCAGGAGCTAGAACAAGCAGTGCACGACCTGCAATCGGGGAGCACGCTGCAAAACATCGTCGAAGTCTCGACCAAGGTCCTCGGCTTTCGCCGCGCGGCTTTGTTTCTCGCCACCGGTGGCAAGGCGGGCGACATCGCGGAAAGCTACTTCAGCAACCGCGACTACTTTCCGCCCGATGGGAACGGCGAGTCTTCCTCGCTGCCCCCGCTACACTTCGATAAGGACCTTTTCGCCGAGATGCTCAAGGCCGACCGCCCTTTCATAGTGGACGGGTCGCAAGGCTCACCGCTGATGGCCCAGGGTCCGATGTTGCAGATTGCCGCCCCCCTTCGAGGGGCACACGGACCAGTGGGCGTGTTGGTGGTAGACTGCGACGACCGCAACGGGGTAGGGCCCAATGACCTGGAGATACTCTCCGGGCTGGCCAGGTCGGCGGTGTTGGCCATTCAGAATGCCCGGCTGCACAATCGAGTGCAGCGCATGGCCAACCTCGACGGGTTGACCAATCTGTACAACCACCGCTACTTCCAGGAGAGCCTGCGCCGGACGCTGCGCGAGGCGCAGATGACACGCCAGCCCGTATCGCTCGTCATGGTTGAGGTAGATAGATTCAAAGATTTCAACGACAACTATGGCCACCAGCGTGGTGACCAGGCGCTGATAAGCATCGCCCGCGCTTTGGAGATGGCTGCCCGGCAATGGCACGGGGAGGTGGCTCGTTACGGCGGCGACGAGTTCATGGTCATCCTGCCTGGGATGGACGTCACCACGGCCACCCAGACAGCCAAAGATCTGCTAAGCTGGGTCACTGACACGGTCACGATGGACCTGCAAGAAAACCACCACCTGCCGGGCGTCAGCCTCAGCCTGGGGGTGGCGACCTATCCCGACGATGCGCAGGACGCTTCCCATCTGATTGACGCCGCCGATCAGGCGATGTACGCTGCCAAACGTCGGGGCGGCAACCAGGTTGGAGCCTTCCACGAGACTGGCCCGGTTCTCAAACAGACCGGGGGACGGCGATACTACTATGGAGAGAATGATCAAAAAAACAGGAGGTGAAACGCTGCAATCCCTGGATTTGGCCCGCAAGGCCGTAAATATTATCGCTGAGAAGAAAGGCGCGGACATCCTGCTGCTGGATATCACCCCTATATCGCTGCTGGCCGATTACTTCATCCTGGCCAGTGGGGACAGCGAGCGCCAGATCAAAGCCATCACCGATGAGATTAAGTTGAAGGCCAAAACTGAACTGAGCGCCCTCCCTCTGCACGTGGATGGCGAGCCCAATTCCGGATGGGTGGTGATGGACTACGGGGGGGTGATTATCCACATCTTCAGCCCGGAGGTACGCGCTTACTACCGTTTGGAGGAGCTGTGGCATGAGGCGCGGGTGGTGGTCAAGATGCAGTAGAGAATTTCCCGCTGGAAATCAGCGCCGCCCACCAGCGTGGCAGCTCCACCGCCGCCGGGCCGAGGATGACCTCATCGGCGTAGAGTGAGAGGGGCGTGCGCTCCACGTTGAATTCTACCACGTATGCCCCGCACTGGTGGGCCAGTTGAGGGAGTGCTGCCGCCGGATAGACCACGCCGGAGGTGCCTACCACCAGCATCAAGCGGCAGCGCTGAACAGCGGCATACGCGGCGGACATCACCTCGGCGGGCAGGCTCTCACCGAACCAGACGACGTCCGGGCGCATAAGAGCGCCACATTCACACCTCGGTGGGATGGAGGGCAGAGGCACCCGGTAATCCTCCACTACGATGCCCTCCATCGTGCAGCGCATACGCCATAGATTGCCGTGTAGTTCCAGCACGTGCCGGCTGCCCGCCCTCTGATGCAGTCCGTCTACGTTCTGAGTGATCAGCACGAAGTTCTCGATGGTCTGTTCCATCTCCGCCAGCGTGCGATGGGCAGCGTTGGGCGCGCAGCGGGCGATGAGCCCCCGTCGCCAATCGTACCACTCCCACACCAGGGTCGGATCGCGGCGGAAGGCGTCGAGCGTGGCCAGGTCCTCGGGGCGG
Organism: Anaerolineae bacterium; assembly: GCA_021162125.1. GTDB lineage: Bacteria > Chloroflexota > Anaerolineae > JACIWR01 > JACIWR01 > JACIWR01. The sequence goes on along the minus strand of JAGGZG010000397.1, from coordinate 7,401 downwards.
TAAGTGCGCCACAGTCCGGCTGCGCCACGAAAGGTGGGCACCCCGCTCTCGGCGGAGATGCCCGCCCCCGTCAGGACGACGACTTCAGCGAGTTCTTCGCTCACAATATGCTCTCGGTCTGCCGATATGGCGTAGACCTCCGAGGTCTCCGAGACCGCGGAGGTCTAAACATTTTCAACAATCCAACGATCCGTATCCCGCTCCCAGGATAGAATCTCCTCCGGCGTGAAGAACAGGGCGATTTCGGTCGCTGCCGTCTGCGGACCATCGGAGCCGTGCACCAGGTTGCGACCTATCTCCAGCGCGTAGTCGGCGCGGATGGTGCCGGGGGCCGCGTCTGCCGGATTGGTGGCCCCCATCGTCTGTCGCACGATTTCGATGGCCCTCGGCCCCTCCCACACCATCACCACCACCGGTGCAGAGGTGATGTAGGCAACGAGTGGCTCGAAGAACGGCTTGCCCTCGTGAATTGCGTAGTGGCGGCGGGCCAGTTCCTGGGACATGCGAATCATTTTCATGGCCACCAGGCGCAGGCCGCGACGCTCCAATCGGGTGGTGATTTCCCCAATCAATCCACGCTGCACGGCATCTGGCTTGATAATGAACAGTGTTCTCTCCACGTAACCTCCTTGAGTCTCGACGAAATGTATAGACGAGTAGCAAAATTAAAGCGCAGCCCGACTTTTGATCAAGCCGGGCTACGCTCGGGGCTTCCTTTACCTCACAGCCTGGCCATGGCCTCGCGATAGGCAGCCAGCGCTTTCCGCAAACGGCCATCCTTCATGTAGGCATCGCCCAACAGGAGATAGGTAGCGTGGTCGGCGGCCTGCTGGGCAATCACCTGCTCCACGTCCTCGATGACGGCGTCCATCAACGCCCCGGCCTTGACGAGTCTCTCGTATTGGGCCAGAGCATCGTTCCAGCGCTCCGAGTCACGATAGGCGCGGGCCAAAGCCAACCGGCTACGGTGATCATCGGGGCGGGCAGCGACCATCTCCTCCGCCTCGCGGATGGCAGGTTCCTTCGCCTCTACCTCCTCTACCTCCTCGGCCACAGGGGGCACGACAGCCTCCTCCGCCTCTTCCTCAGCCAGCTCCGCCACTGGTTCCCCAACCGGTTCCTCAACCGGGGGCATTTCTTCTGGCTTGGGTGCCGGAGGCACGACCTCGACTGGCGGGGTAACGGCCTCCTCAGGTGGAGCGAACAACTCCGGCGGGAATTCGGCCAGCAGTTCGCCTTCCTCGAGAGACGGCGGGGCGGCCACGACCGGCTCTTCTGGAGTTGCGGTCTCTTCCTTCACCTCCACCTCGGCGGCGAACAGCTCGGCGGGAAACTCCTCCAACAATTCGGCTTCCGCCGCCATCTCTTCAGCTTCTGCTTCGACGGGGGATTCCGCCGGAGCGGGGGCTTCCTCGGCTGCCACCTCTTCCGTGGTCGCCTCGGTCACCGGCGCAAATAGCTCGGGCGGGAGTTTTTCAACCTCGGCTTCCAGCTCGCGCAGCCAGGCCGGTGACTCCTCTCCTTTCTCCTCCCAGAATGCAGGTCCCTCTTCCGCCAGAGTTGCTGGTTCTGGTTCGGGGGGAAGCACTTCCTCAACGGCCTCCATCTCGCGCAACCAGGCTGGCACCCGGCCTTCTTCCTGTTCTTTCTCCTCGACCGCCGCTTCAGCCTTCGGAGGCTCCTCAGCCACCGCCGGTGGCACTTCACGCCCCTCCTCAACCTGACGCAACCATTCGGGAGTGCCTTCCACCTCTGTGGGCGGCACGGTAACCGCTTCCGCCACGAGCTCTTCGCCCGGCACTACCGGCTTCAGTTCGCGCAACCATTCGGGGACTTCTTCACCCGCTTCCACGGGGGGGATGGCCGCAGCTTCGGCGACTGCACCCTCTTCCTTTACCTCCGCTCCGGTCTGACGCAACTCGCGCAGCCAATCGGGCACCTCCTCCGGCAGTTCCGCCTCCTCAACCACCTCAGGCGGGGCCTGGGCTACAGGCATTTCTACCGCTTCGGCTATCTCCTCCGGCAGAGCTGGTTGCAGTTCCTGCAGCCATTCCGGTATCTCCTCGGCGGGTTCGGCAGCAGGCAGTCCCTCCACGGACTCACGCCGCAGGCTGCGCAACCACTCAGGTACCTCTTCCTCGCTCACTTCTTCCTCAGCCACCTCGGCCTCGATTTCAGCCTCAGCTATGGGGACTTCAACTGGAGGAGCTTCTTCTGCCTCTTTCTCTGCCGCTATCTCCACAGGTGGCGCTTCAGCGGAGACGGCCTCTTCAGCCACTTCCGGCTCCGGTTCACGCAGCCACTCTGGGATCTCCTCTGCTGTGGGAGCAGGTGCCTCGGCAACGACCGCCTCTTCCTCCTCCATCTCCGCTTCCAATCCACGCAGCCACTCCGGTAGTTCTTCTTTTTTCGGTGCTGGTGTTGGTACTTCGGCCTCGGCTTCCGTCACCTCTGGAGCGGCCTCGCGCAGCCAGTCGGGTATCTCCTCGCCTGGAGCGGGAGGCGCAGCCTCTGCTACAGCGAGTTCCTCTTTCTCTTCTTCTTCCTCACCCCCCGCCTTCTCAAGCCATTCAGGCACCTGGTCAGCCAGTTCGGGCGCGACCTCGGCCACCAATTGTTCAAAAGTCATCTCCGCCGGCAACTGCTCGACAATCAGCCCTTCGCCTGCCTCCGCCTCCGGCGCTTCTGCGACCTTCGCCTCTTCCTCCTCTTCCCCTGCGACCTCTGCCTCAGGCATCCCCTCCGGGATCTCTTCCACCGCCTCGACCACCGGCTCCGGGGGTGGCGCTTCGCCAGGGGCGGCTTCCTCAACCACACCCTCCGGCTTGAGGGCGAGCAGCCATTCTGGAATCTCCTCGGTCGGCTCGGCGACAGGCTCTTCTGATGGGAGCGGCTCTTCGGCGCTGATTGCCGGCGTCGTTTCCCCTACCTGGGGCGCGCCGGCCAGCTCACGCAGCCAGGCGGGCACTTCTTCTTCCTCTTCCTCGGCCTCCTCTTCGACGGGGAGTCCTTCTCGGAGACCGCGCAGCCAGGCGGGGACTTCCTCCGCCCCCTCTTCGGCCTCCGCGACTTCCTCTTCCTCCGCTGCTTGGGGCTTGAGTTGCTGCAGCCATTCGGGGATCTCCTCGGCTGGTTCGGCCATTGGGGGCCCGGCCAGGGCGGGTGTCTCCTCTGCTGCCTCCTCAACCTCCTCTTTTTCCTCTTCCTCGCCCAACTCGCTCAGCCACTCTGGAATTTCCGCCTCCTCCCTGGCCTCACCGACCGAGACTGGCTCGCCAGCGGGTGCCGCCTCTTCCTCTGCTGCCTTTTCCCCTACCGCCACTGCCGCTACCTCTTCAACAGCAGGCACCGCCTCTTCTTCTTCCGCCGGAGGCTGCTCCTGCCGCAGCTCTTCCAGCCAGACTGGGATGGCCTCTTCCGTTTCCTTCTCTTCCTCCCCTGCCTCCTCAATTGTAGCTGCCTCGGCCTCCGCTGCACCGGTACGCAGCGCGCGCAACCACTCCGGCATTTCCGACTCCTCCGCCGGGGGGGCGGTCTCCTGTGGCTGGGCCTCCAACTCGCGAAGCCATTCCACCTCCTCTTCGGGCACCTCCTCAACTGGCGCGGCGGCCGGCGTCGGCTCAGGCGAAATAGCAGCCAGTGCCGCCTCGTCCAGAGCCGGGAGCATCGCTTCAGTAGGGGGGAGAGGTGAGCGTTCCCCCAGTAATTCCTGCGCCAGAGTGCCCGCCGGATCAAGGGCCCGTGCCAGTTCGAGTGCAGCCTTGCCCTCTTCCGCCCGCTCGCCCTGCATCCAGATGTCGGCCAGGATGAGGTTAGCCTTCAGGCAGTTAGGCAACTTTTCCAGGACGTCCATACAAAGCTGGGCAGCCTCCGCCCGCCGTCCGTCCCGCCACAGGGTCTCGGCCAGTGCGACCTGAACGTCCACGAGTTGAGGGTCTTTCTCCAGCAGGCCACGGAACTCGGCCACGGCGAGCTGGAAGAACTCCCCTTTGGCGTACAGACGGCCCAACGCCCCGGCATTGAGCTTGATCCGGGGCAACTCTGCACCATCACGTTGAGCGTACAGGCGACGCAGCTCGTTCCGCACTTCCACGCTGCCCGGGTTCAACTCGAACGCACGTTCCAACTGCCAAATGGCCTCTTCTAGTGAACCACCTTCGTCGAAGCAAATGCTCAACCCCACGCGGGCGATGAAATTTTCCGGGTCGGCACTCAACACTCGCTGGAAAAAGTCTATCGCTTGTGAATAGTCGCGTTTGTCCAGACATATCTCGCCCAGCAACTGATACGTCATCACGTCCCTGGGATAGTGACGCAGGATGTGTTGGCAGATGGCTATCGCTTGGTCATGCGCCCCGGCATCTAACAACTCTCGGGCTCGCACCCTATATTCCTTCAGACTGACCTCGCTCATAGGCGATCTCCTTAACAAGTACTCACCGTCCCCTCAGGCCAACCCTCCTTAACACTATTATGCAACGTTTTAGCAAAAATGTCAACAGTAACCGTCTGAAATCAAACCACCGAGGTCTCGGAGACCCCGGAGGTTTTTCTTGACCTCGGAGGCCTCAAAGCAAGAGGAGGCTACAATGGTAGCCCCCTCTTGAGCAGGACCCAACGAGCTAGTCAATGAGCCCAGTTCCCTGAATTCTGGTAAAACTCGCGCACGTCCACAGCCTGATCTTTGTCTGGCCACAGAAATGCTTACCCTCCCTCAAAACGATAGCCCACACCCCACTCGGTGAGAATATACTCTGGATTGCTGGCGTCACGCTCAACTTTCTGGCGCAGGTAGCGGATGTACAATTTCAGGTATTGAGTCTCGCCCACGTATTCATCGCCCCACACTTGTTGCAGGAGCATTTTGTGGGGCAGAACCCGGCCCTCGTTCTTCACCAGACAAGCCAACAACTCGAACTCAGTGGGAGTCAGATTCACCGGCTGGCCACGGACAATGACCTCGCGTTTGGAGAAATTGACCACGAACTCCCCATTGCCGAAGACTTTCATCTCCTCAACGCGGGAACTCTGGCTCGAACGTCGCAACAGAGCGCGAATGCGGGCCAGGAGCTCGGCCATACTGAACGGCTTGACAACGTAGTCGTCTGCCCCGGACTCCAGCCCCTCCACGACGTTGCGCTCGCCGTCCTTGGCAGTGAGCATGATGATAGGCACGTCGGAGACATCGCGCAGTCGGCTGCAGACCACCCACCCATCCATGCCCGGCATCATAATATCCAGCACCACCAAGTCGGGATGCAGATCGTAGGCCAATTGCAAGCCCTGCAGGCCAGACGAGGCAGTGTGCACCTCATAACCATGCTGGCTCAGAAACAACTGCACCAGGCGTGAGAGCTTCTCATCGTCGTCAATGATCAGGATTTTCGTCATGGTGCATCCCCCAGATCTAGCTTAGGCAAGAGAAAACTAAATCGAGAACCTACTCCTACCTCGCTCTCGACCCAAATACTCCCCCCGTGAGCCTCGACCAGTAACCTGGCAATGTATAAGCCTAACCCCGTACCCCGCACTTTCGGCAGAGAGGGGTTCTCCACGCGATAAAAGCGGTCGAAAATCCTATCCAGGCCCTCCGGCGGAATACCCACCCCCTCGTCGCTGACGGTAACCACCACACCTCCGCCCTGTTCCTCGGCGCTGATGGTGATGATCGTGCCCTCAGCCGAATAGTTCATCGCGTTGCTGATGAGATTGCGGAGAATAGTCTCCACCTTGTCCTTGTCACCCCACACAAAGGGCAGGCCCTCCGGCACGCGGACTTCGAAGTGATGTGTGGCTACGGGGTAGAGGAACAATTCCACCACTTCTCTCACCAACGGTCCCAAAGTGAGTGGTTGCAGGTCCAGTTTAATCTCGTTACTCTCCAGACGCGCTACGTCGAGAATCTCCTGTACGAAGCGGGTCAGACGCGCGCCCTGCGCGCCCATGATTTCCAGTATCTCCTGACGGGCGCTTTCGCCAAGCGTGGAATGGAGCAGCATCTCGATGGACGCATTGAGGTTGCTCAACGGGGCGCGCAGTTCGTGGAAAATCATGGCCAGAAGATCAGCTTTCAGGCGCTCCAATTCCGCCTGACGGGACATATCCCAGAAAGCGCCGACCGCCCCCTTCATCTCGCCCCACTCGCTCACCAGGGGGGCCGCCACGCGCAACACCCTCAGATGTTTCTCCTTCCCACCGGGGGCAACCCGCATCTGCCCTTGCTGGATTACCAGGCGACGCTGGTGCATAGCCTGCGACAACATACACTTCCGCGTGTCACAACGTTCTTTCTCCGCCGCAAAGTGACAGTCCAGAACGTCGCCGCAGAAACGACCCACCGCCATTTCCCCTACCTGTCCCGTGATCTTTTGAGCGGAAAGGTTGAAGGACGTGATGTTCCGTTCACAATCGGTCGTGTACACCCCATCGGCGATGCTGTACAGAATCAATTCCAGATTACGGCGTTCCTCTCGCACCGCGCGATATAGACGGGCGTTCTCGATGGCGACAGCCGCCGAGGGCGCCAAAGCAGTCACTAAGCGGAGATCGGACTCGTCCAGCGTGCCCTCGGTTTTGTTCATCACCTCCAACACGCCGATGATCCGGCCCTTCACCACCAGGGGAACGCACAACAGGTCCCGGGTGGTCAGGCCCGTCGCCGCGTCTATCCCTTTGTAGAAACGCGGGTCTCGACAGGCGTCGGAGAGCAGAACCGGCTGGCCGTGCCGGACAACCCAGCCGGCCACCCCCTGTCCCGACTTCAGGCGCAGGGTCGTCATCTCTTGCGCACCAGGGCTGTCAGCCACCTGGAACACCAGTTCGCCCGTTGCCTCGTCTACCAGCAGCACCGACGCGGCCTGGGTGCCCAGCGCGCGGTTTACCTCGCGCAGCATCTGCCTGAGCACCTCTTGTGGATCCAGCGACGCGCTCAGGATGCGGCTGATCTCGCTCACCACCTCCTGTTCTTTGACTCGCTGCCGAAGCTCATGCAATTCCTGTTCCAACGCACGCCTCGCTTCGGCTTCCTGCTGCACACTTTCAATAGCAAAAGCTTCTTCGCCTGCACCGGGTTGGGCACACAGATCCCTGGATACTACCATCCCCCCTCCCAAGAGGCACATCAAATAGAGATCGAATGCGACGAACCCACCCCCGGCTCTCGCGCTCCGCCAGCCCAAACTATAAAACGGAGAGGAACCCCCAGCTTTTGTGCATTGACCTACGACCATCCGCTGCGAAGGTCTCTGCGGCTCCTCCCCCGTTTGTGTCATTATCAGTAACTGCTCAGGCTACTTCTGTTAGCGATTGAAATCGCCTCTAGAGGGCTTGCAGCCGAGCGTCCACCTGCGTGGGCGCGCCTGTCCACGCAGGTGGACAGCCAGCTTTAGCTCCTCAGGCGCG
>JAGGZG010000318.1 GCA_021162125.1 Anaerolineae bacterium | reverse complement strand
TGAAGCGCTCAAAACGGAGGTCTCCATCGCCCAGCAGCGCTACCTCCAGGTGACGGTCACCTCCGGAGGTGACCGTCACCTGGAGGTAGCGCTGCTGGGCGATGGAGACCTCCGTTTTGAGCGCTTCACCGGCGGCGAACCGTGGATAGACGACCGCCGCCCGCTCGGCAACCTCCCCACCCGTCGCGACCTCTTCCTGGGCCGCGGGCGGGAACTGGTGAAGATTACCCGCGCCCTGTCCCATCCCCCGGCGGCGTGGCCTTCGCCGAGGGCCCCCGCCCGGAAGCAGGTCGCCCCGGCACCGCCGCCGGCCTGCTGAACGAGCTGGCCGACGCCCTGGGCTTCAGGTGACAGTCACCTTCAAGGTGACTGTCACCTGACTGTCACCTGATGAGAGGAGGAGTTCACCATGCCCTACGCTCGCCGGGACATCCTCACCTGGCAACCGGGAACGTATTACCACATCTACAACCGCGGCGCCCGCGGGCTGAGCATCTTCCACGAAGCGGAGAACTATCTCTTCGTCCTGCGGCGCATCAAGCAGTACTGCCGGGATTTCCACCTCACCGTTATCGCCTACTGCTTGATGCCCAATCACTACCACCTGCTGGTGCGTCAGGATGGCGAGACGCCGGCCGGGATGCTCCCTCAGCGGGTCTTCAACAGTTACACCAAGGCCTACAACAAGCGCTACAACCACAGCGGCACCCTCTTCGAGCACCGCTACCAGGCCAAACCCGTCACCGATGAAACGTACCTGCTGCACCTCTGCCGTTACATCCACGCCAACCCGGTCAAGGACGGGCTGGTGGCCGATCCGGGCCAGTGGCTTTACAGCAACTACCTGGAGTGGGTGGGGGAGCGGGGCGGCACGCTGGTGGACCGGGCCTTCGTTCAGGCCTGGGTGGGCCATCCCACCACTTATCGGGAGATGGTCATGGACTACCTGCGGAGCCGTCAACTGCCGGAGCCGGTCCGATGGTTTCTGGAAGAGCTAGAAGTCTGAGATAACAGTCAGGTGACAGTCACCTTCAAGGTGACTGTCACCTAACGCCCGCTCCACCTCGGCCTCACTCCAGCCGAAGAGCCGGGCCACCTGGGTGGGAGTCGCCACGACAACCGTCCGCAGGTAGCGCAGCAGAATGTGGCGGTGAGCCTCTCCGCGGCCGATAGCCCGCGCCTGCTCTGGGACGTCGGGGAACCAACGGGGAAGGAGTTCGTAGATAAAAGCGTATCGCCACGCGCCAGCCTCAGCAATCCCCACCGGCAGTATTTTCAGCCCTACCTGTAACTCCACCAGCGCCCGCTCAAAGCGGCTTTTGGCGCTTTGAGCGCTCAGCCGCGCCTCACGACGCAGACGGATGGTGTCCAGCGGGCCGTGTTCCAGGATGGCCTCGTAGATGGCCTTGGCCTCGGCAGTCAGTAGCCCGTCTTCATACTCCTGCAGGTAATCGTCGAGGGAACCGTAGTTTTCGGAGAGGGCGTAGAAGTAGGGGAGTTCCTTCAGGGAGATAAAGGTAGCTTTGCGGCGGAGGAACTTGCCGTAGTACCACCACTTCTTGTCCAGCGCGTAGTCCTTCCAGCTCCAGCACTTGCTGCCGTCGGGGTCACCGTGTTCGTTGGGCACGGGCCGCACTCGCCCGGCGATGGCGTGAAACAGGTTGGGCAGTTCCGCCCCCTTAATCGGCCAGAAGTGGCAGAAGCCCACCTCCTCGACAAAGGCCCGTGCTTCTTCAACAGAGCGCACCCGCCGCTCGGGAGTGCGACGATAATTGAACTCGCGCCGGCGCTTAATCTCGTCGAGAGTAAGAACGGTCATGGGATGGACTCCGTACAAGAATCTGATGTCAGTGGATTCTGCCTCGTCGCCAATCCACCAGGAAAAGCACCCCCGCCGCCAGGGGTGGCAGCACCAGGGTGAGGGCGGTCATCGCCAGGCCAGGGGGAGGTACGTAGAAGGTCAGCGCCCGCACGGCGAAGAGGACAACCAGGGCCACGCCATCGAGCAGCAGCCACGCCACGCCAACTGGCGGCCAGCGCCAGACCAGGATCGCCCCCAGCCACAGCGGAGCAGCGAAGACGGCGAACTCCAGCAGCCCGCCTCCCGGTGATGCAGCTTCTCCGCTGACAAGCCCGCTCACCATTTCAGCGCCGGTGAACAATGTCCAGAAACTGGCCGCCAGCAAGAGGATCACCCATCCCAGGCGGCGTAGCCAGCGAGGGGAGTTATTTTGCGCTTTTTCACTCATCCCATGCCTCCCAGATACGGTCCAGGTGACCGGCACTTCAAAAGTGCCGGTCACCTGAGGTATTGCTCAAAGAAATCCATCGTGATGCGCAGGAGCAACGTCGTCTCCTTGCCGGTGAAGTAATGGGCCAGCCCGGGCACCAGGTGCAGCTCGCAGGGCATCCCCCGTGCGGCCAACTCCCCCGCCAATAACTCACTCTGCGAGTGGGGCACGAAGCCATCTGCCGTGCCGTGGATGAGGCACAATGGCGGCAGCCCCTCCAGATGATAGCGCACCGAATAACGGAAATACAACTGTGGGGCGCGGTTGGGCAGACCCAGGCCAATGAGCACCTTGTCGAAGCCGTGAGCCGGGATCAGCGTCCCGTCCTCGAACTGACGGCGGATGCGGAAGCCATCAGCTACCCCGCCCAACACCAGCGCGGCGTTGAT
>JAGGZG010000012.1 GCA_021162125.1 Anaerolineae bacterium | reverse complement strand
TTTTGGCTACCTGTCTGCCCTTGAACGCTCGCAGGGGGGAAGCCTGTCCTCCCCCCGTGGAACGGGGGAGCTAGAGGGGGGCGACTTTTTCTCCCCCCCTCAGTCCCCCCCGCGCGCTTCGCGCGCAGGGGGGAAGCCTGTTCTCAAGGAGAGTATGGTCAGTGAAACCACCAACCGTTTTCCTGGCAGAGATGACCAATCGCGAGATTGAGGAATTTCTGAAAGAGCGCGACACCGTTATCATCCCCACCGGCTCTACTGAACAGCATGGCCCCCACTCCCCGGTGAGCACCGACGTCCTGATCCCCACCGAGGTTGCCCGCCGGGTCGCACCACAGATCGGGGCGCTGGTCGCCCCACCCATCAGTTACGGGCTCTCATACCCGCACAAGGGATTCACAAGCGTGTTCGATCTCAGCATAGATACATTTGTCAACGTAGTATCTGACTTGTGCGAGTGCTTCGCCCGGGCGGGCTTCCGGCGCATCATCTTTCTCAACGGTCACTTTGACAATACCTTCGCCATCGCCTACGGCTGCGCCAGGGTCGCTGAAAAGCTGCCCCCAGGCACACGCGCCTTCCCCGTGAACTATTGGGATGGGTTGCCTCCTGAGCGGGCAGCGGCATACATCAGCCCAGACAAGGGAATGCACGCCAACGAGGGTGAAGTCTCGGCGGTACTGGCTATCAACCCGGCCCTGGTGGATATGGACTACGCTAACGCCGAGTTTCCCAACTTTCCACCGACCAAGACCGGTTCTGGTGCGGTGCACACCGCTTTCTTCTTGACCGCGCCGGGTACTGTGTGGCGCATCACCGAGAGCGGTACCTGGGGCGATGCCTCCAAAGCTACCGCTGAAAAGGGCGAGCAATTCCTGCAGTGGGCGGTCGAGGCTGTGCTGGACTTACTAAACGATATCGAGATCACTTTCGAGGAGCTGCCAATCCGATAATCGAGGGCGTTTAAATTATGACTCAACCTGTCAATTTCATCGGCGTGGATCTGGGGGGGACGACACTCACCGCCGCTGCGGTCAACGTCGTATCAGGACAAGTCATCGGCCGGCATCAAGTGCCTACGCTGGCAAAAGAAGGCCATGACGCGGTGATGGCCCGCATGGTTAGTCTGATCCACGCGGCCATAGACGATGCCGGCCTGAGCAAGGAGGACATCGGCGGGGTCGGTATCGGCTTGCCAGGTGTGCTGGACTTGGAGCGGGGCATCACTCTCTTTCTGCCCAACTTGCCTGGCGCCTGGCGTAACGTCCCCCTGAAAGCGACCATCGAGGCGGCAGTTGACCTGCCGACCTATATACTCAATGACGTGCGGTCCTTCACTCTGGGCGAGAAGACTTTTGGCGCCGGACGCGACGTGGATAACATGGTCTGTCTGGCCATCGGCACGGGCATCGGCGGGGGAATGGTCATCAACGGCCAGTTGTACCTGGGGCTAGATGGGACGGCTGGAGAAGTAGGTCATCAAATCATTGATCCCTACGGTCCGCCCTGTGGATGCGGCAGTCGAGGTTGTCTGGAGGCTTTCGCCAGCGGGCCGGCCATAGCCTCTATGGCCCTCAAAGCCATAACTCAGGGCCTCACCACCCTCATTGCCGAGATAGTTTCCTATGACCTGAACAAAGTTACGCCGGAGGTCGTCTGTCAGGCTGCTCAGGCGGGTGATCCCATCGCCCAGGACATCTACGAGCGTGCTGGTTTCTACATTGGCATTGGCGTGGCCAACTTGATCACCATCCTCAGCCCGCAGATGGTGGTCATCGGCGGCGGAGTGGCTCAGGCTGGTGAGCTTCTCTTTGAGCCTATTCGGCGCACAGTGCGCGAGCACGTTCACGTGACCCCCATAGAGAAAATCAAGATCGTGCCGGCGCAGCTTGGCACCGATGCCGGCTTGATCGGCGCGGCCGTGTGGGCATCCCTCCAACTCCGCTCAGGACGAGCCCTGCAAGCGACGTCCGAGAGGTAGACATGGCCATGGATCATCGCGAGCGCGTGTTAACCGCCGTAAGTCATCAGGAGCCGGACAGGGTGCCCGTCGCGCTGTGGGGCAGCGCTTACGGCATCACCGACCCGCTCTATCGCGAATTGCTACGACGTCTGAATCTGGGACAGCCGGTGCCGCCGTTTCGCACCAGGCGGGGCCACACGGTCAACCACTACGACGACCGGGTGCTGGACGCCCTCGACATTGATGTGCGCCACGTCTGGCTGGGTTTCACCGACCTGGGCGGCCCGCCACAAGGCGGCGGCACGGACGCCTGGGGCGTGGGTTGGAAGCAGGCCGGTATCTATCTGGGGCCAATTCATCATCCGCTGGAGACAGCGACTGTCGAGGATTTGGACGCCTATCCGTGGCCAGATGTCGAGTCATTTGTCCGCCGTGAGGAGTTGCGCCAGCGTGCGAAGTACCTAAAGGAGCAGACGGACTACGCTGTAGTCGGGCGGGCAGTTGACTCTTTCGGGCTGCTGGAGCGGGCCTGCCAATTGCGCCGCATGGATAAATTTATGGTGGATCTGGGGTTGCACAAAGCTTTTGCCACGGCACTAATCGGCAAGGTCGCGGACGTGCTCTATCGCCTGTTAGAGATATACCTGGACACGGCCGGCCCATACCTGGACATCATCGAATTGCCCGGCGATGACTACGCTGCCCAAAACCCGCTCATCTCCCCCCGCATGTTCGACAAACTGTTCAAAGCTCAATGGCGCAGGCTGATCAATCTGATTAAAGAAGCTGCACCCCACTGCCGGGTCCTGTTCCATTCTGATGGGCGGATGGAGCCCTTCCTGGCGTCGCTGGCCGACATTGGGGTGGACATCTTTCACTGTCTTGAGCCCTTGCCTGGGGTGGACATGGCCCAGGTGAAACGTGATTACGGAGATAGGCTTTGCTTCTGGGGGGCCATAGACATCAAGCAGGCGCTGCAAGGGGATGTATCGCGGGTGGAGGCAGAGGTGAGGGAACGCATCAGTGTGTTGGGACCGGGCGGGGGTTACGTCCTGGCCCCGGCCAATCACCTACAGCCTGACGTCCCCCCGGAGAACGTCGTCGCTCTGTTTCAGGCCGCCAGGAAGTACGGGAAGTACCCGCTTGGATGACGAGGTGCTAGCACCTGGAAAAAGGAGGGTTAGAAAATGCGCAAGATAACAATGTTAGGTACAGGGTTAATCGGCATGTTTTACACGATGACGCTGCAAAGACATCGTGGCCGCGACGAAGTCCACGTCGTATATTCGCCTACTAAAGACCACGTCAAGAGCTTTGCAGAGGAGTGGGGCATTCCCAAATGGACGACCGATATGGCAGAAGCCATCAACGACCCAGAAACGGACGTGGTTGTGGTCGGCCTGCCCAATTTCGTGCATAAAGAGGCCGTCGTCATGGCTGCCGAGGCCGGCAAAGCTGTATTGTGCACCAAACCGCTCGGTAGAAATGCGGCGGAAGCCAAAGCCATGCTCGACGCAGTCGAAAAGGCGGGCGTGTTCCACGGCTATCTCGAAGACCTGGTCTACACTCCCAAGATGCTGAAATCGTTGCAGTTCGTCAAAGACGGCGCCATCGGCAGAGTATTATGGGTCCGCTCGCGTGAGACGCACGGTGGCCCACACGGTGCCTGGTTCTGGGACGTCGAGCTGGCGGGTGGTGGGGCGATCATTGACATGGGCTGCCACTGTATTGAGATTGCCCGCAGTTTTGTGGGTAAAGACAACAAGCCCCTGGAAGTCATGTGCTGGGCGGATACGCTGGTGCACCCGATTGAAGCAGAGGATCATGGCATTGGCCTGATCAGATTCGAGAGCGGGGCCGTAGGGCAGTTCGAGGTGAGCTGGGCTTTCAGGGGAGGAATGGACCTCAGGGACGAAGTCTCCGGCACGGAGGGGACCATCTGGATTAACCACTTCCTGAGAACAGGACTGGAGCTGTTTACCGCAGTGGGTCGCAAGGGGTACGTCTCCGAGAAGGCCGAGGGCGAAACCGGGTGGCTCTTCCCCGTCGGCGATGAAGTCCACGAGCTGGGGTATCCGGATATGTTCACCGATATGCTGAACGCACTCGATAGTGGCAGCGAGCCGGCGGAAACTTTCTATGACGGCTATGTGGTGAATGCTATCATGGATGCCTGTTATCGCTCCGCAAAGTCGAAGCGATGGGAGCCGGTAGAGCTGGAGGTTTGGAAGGGGGCAGGCCAACCGGTCGAAGAGAAACGCCCCGTTGAGTACGAAGACAAATACGTCGTGATTAAAGAAGAGCATATGCCAGACGGCAGAACGAAATTGATCCTCAAGGATAAGGAGACCAACAGAGTTATCGAGAAAGTCGTCTCCAAGTAATACCCCTGCCCCCTGAAGATCCGCACGGGGCTGAAGACCCCGTGCTGAGAGGGCAAAGCCCCTTTGGGGCTGGATTTAGCCCGCAGGGCTTGGCTCTTTCAGCCCGGAGGTTTAGCTCCGGGCTGTGCAGGCTGAAGGACTAAATTTCGTTCACGGGTATTGGCTGGCTCTCGGCACGCCAGGAACCCCGTTTTTCTCTGAGAAAAACGGGGTTCTTGTTCGCTGCGCAAGCTCTGGAAGCTCGACCGGGGCCAATCACTGTGCCGGGACGACAATGCGCACGTAAGCCTGATCGCCGAACAGCTCTCCACCGGGCAAGCGCATCTGCCAGTAGCCGGTGTAGGTAGCTGGCACGCCGGGAGCGGTCATCGTCACCGTGATTTCAATGACACCACCGGGCGGCACTTCGTCCACGAGGACGGTGTTGGACGCGCCCATCTTGTCCCCACCGATGAAGACATACGCTGTACCCTGGGGCCACGGGCAATCCCCGCTGTTCTGGTAGCGCCATATTTTGTCGAAAGAGGTGCCGGGCGCGTATTCCGTGTCGTCGGGCACGGTGACGTCGGCCAGGAAGTCGGCGTCGTAGGTGCACTGGCCCTCCTGAGCATTACCGGTTGGGGCAGGAGTCACCCCCTCCTCCGGCGCGGCCGTCGGGGTTGGCGTTGCTGTGGGCGGCGTTTCACCAACTTGAACGGTGAGGCTCGCTGGGGCGCTGACTGTGCCTTTTACGTTGTGTGCTTTTACGGTCAGGATGTGCTGACCCGGTACGTTCGCTGTCCAGGGAAGCACGGCGGTGAAGGGGACGTTGGCGGCCGGTTGTGGATTGTGCTCGGCACAGTAAAAACGGCCGTCCACCCACAGCTCGATCTTGAACACACCCAACTCGTCGTTGGCCGTGGCCTGCACGCTAACCTGGTCGCCTAATTTCACGGGGGTACCGGCGGTCGGGCTTATAATGGCCACGGTCGGCACCGCTTTGCTCTGCTCACTCGCGGCACAGGCCGGGGCGATGAGCAGCAGGAGCAAAGTCACGGACAGAACTCCTCGTTTGCAATCTCGCATCATATAACCAGCCTCCAGGATTGTTTTCCTCGCACCATTATACTGGAAAACACATTCGTTGTCCACTGCGGGGTGCCAGGGCCGTAAGGTACGACGTCCTCCCCCCGTGGAACGGGGGGAGTTAGAGGGGGGCGACTTTTTCTCCCCCTCTCAGTCCCCCCCGCACGTTTCACGTGCAGGGGGGAAGTCCGCGTCCTCCCCCCGTGAAGCGGGGGGAGTTAGATCTCCGGCCCGCACCGACTTGACGAATCTGCAAAGTTGTGGTAAAATTTTCACATGTTAGCACTCTAATGTCCAGAGTGCTAACAATTCTACTCTCATTTGCTGATTCCAATACCAAACACATTTACTTACAAGGAGGTATAAGGGAAATGTCAGTCAAACTCAAGCCACTAGGTGACCGTGTGGTCGTGGAGCCCGTCGAGCAGGAAGAGAAAACAGCCAGCGGCATTATCCTGCCGGAGACGGCCAAAGAGAAGCCCCAGGAGGGCATCGTCATCGCCGTGGGACCTGGCCGGCGCGATGAGGCGGGCGAGCGCATCCCCATGGACGTCAAAGAGGGCGACCGCGTGCTCTACGCCAAGTATGCCGGCACCGAAGTGAAGCTGGGAGGCGACAAGAAAGTGCTCATCCTCAGGGAAAACGACATTCTGGCGATTGTGGAGAAATAGGATGAGTCAGGTGGTTCGGTAACCAGATGGTCGAAGCAAAGCTCACCACCTGATGATACCCAGCAATCTGACAACCGAAATCTTATCTTAAGGAGGGATTAGATGGCAAAGCAGTTGATTTTCTCGGAGGAAGCCCGTCGTTCACTGAAACGCGGGATTGACATCATGTCGAACGCAGCAGGCACGACTCTTGGACCCAAAGGGCGTAACGTGGCGTTGGACAAGAAGTGGGGTGCGCCGACCATCACACACGACGGTGTGACTGTGGCCAAGGAAATCGAGCTGGAAGACCCCTACGAGAACATGGGTGCCCAGCTCCTCAAGGAAGCGGCCACCAAGACCAATGACGTGGCCGGTGACGGCACCACCACTGCCACTGTGCTGGCCCACACGATCATCACCGAGGGCATGAAGAACGTGGCCGCAGGGGCCAACCCCA
Source organism: Anaerolineae bacterium (assembly GCA_021162125.1). Classification (GTDB taxonomy): domain Bacteria; phylum Chloroflexota; class Anaerolineae; order JACIWR01; family JACIWR01; genus JACIWR01. The sequence continues at coordinate 300 of JAGGZG010000012.1, read as the reverse complement.
TGCTCATCAAGCGTGGTATCGAGAAGGCATCCGAGGCCGTGGTCGAGGCTCTCAGGAAGATGAGCACCGAGGTCACCACCAAGGATGACATCGCCAACGTGGCCGCCATCTCCGCCGCCGACATGGAGATCGGCGAGCTTATCGCCGAGGTGATGGATAAGGTGGGCAAAGATGGTGTGATTACTGTCGAGGAGAGCAAGGGCCTGGCTTTCGAGACCGAGTACGTGGAGGGCATGCAGCTCGACCGGGGATACATCTCACCTTACTTCATCACCGACTCCGAGCGCATGGAGTGCGTGC
>JAGGZG010000306.1 GCA_021162125.1 Anaerolineae bacterium | reverse complement strand
GACTACGAGATGCAAGGCCCTCCGGGCCTCTGGAGCCCCCGAACGGGGCTTCTCACCTCGTAGCCGGACGGTTTAGCGCCCGGCGGGGCGGACGAGGAGCACCAACACACAAAGGGGAGACTACCTGGTGCCTTTGTGGTGAATTTTCGGACTCCTTGTCACCAACACACCCAGGTGAGCCCGATCCCGAGGGCGGCTCCCACCACTACCTGAATCGGGGTGTGGCCGATGAGCTCCAGTAGCCGTTCCTCGCTGAGAGGCTGACCACTGAACAGCTCGTCGAGGATGCGGTTGAGGATGCTGGCCTGCCGGCTGGCCGCCCGCCGCACGCCCGCCGCGTCGTACATGACCACGCTGGCAAACACTACGCAGATGGCGAAGGCGCTGGAATCCCATCCCTCGCGGAGACCGACGGCCGTAGCCAGGGCGCTGACGAAGGCCGAATGAGAGCTCGGCATGCCGCCCGCGCTGGTGAGCAGGCGCAAATCCAACTTTCTCTGTACGGCCAGGTGATAAATCACTTTCAGAGCCTGAGCGACAGCCCAGCAAAACAGGGGCACTGTCAGAGTAGTGTTTCTCACAAGCTCACTCATCGGGCTGCTCATCACTTCTCCCTTTCCTCGTTGGAAGTCACCTGGCGATAATTCCCACTCTCTATCCCTGCCAGTTGGCTGACTCGCAGCTCGGCCTGATCCAGAGCCGCGTTGCAATGCCGGGCCAGGGCCTGCCCTCGCTCGAAAAGGGCGATGGATTCTTCCAGGGTCAGGTCTCCCGCCTCCATGCGCTGTACGGTCTCTTCCAGTTCCTTGAAAGCTTCCTCGAAGGACAATTCTTCTGGTGTAGATGTCCGCCCCATGTTTCACCTGCCTTTGCTATCTCACGTGATTCTCACTCGACGGCGGCGGGAAATTCCCCATCGCTGACCCGCACGTCGAGTCGCGCGCCTGTTTGCACCTGGGTCACGCTGCGCACCACCTGGCCGCTCTCCCTCCGGCGGACGATGGCGTACCCCCGTGCCAGGGTGGCGTAGGGGCTCATCCCCTGGAGTTGGAGGATGCACGCCCGCAGGCGCTCCCGGTGCAGGGCCAGGCGGTGTCCCACGTGTGTGGCCGATGCCCGCGTCAATTCGTCCACGCGCTGGCGCAGGACGTCAATGCGCGACTGAGGAGAGGCGCGGCGCAGTGCTTGGATCTGAGCTTTGAGTGCGTGGCGTTCGCGAGCGATTTTGCTCTGCATCAGTTGCGCCAGCCGGCGCTCCCACGCCCGCAGAGTGTTGCGCAACTCGGCCTGGTCCGGGACGGCGATCTCGGCAGCGACCGAGGGGGTGGGCGCACGCACGTCGGCGGCGAAGTCGGCGATGGTGAAATCGGTCTCGTGCCCCACACCGGAGATAATCGGCACGCGCGAGGCGACGATGGCTCGCGCCACCCGCTCGTCGTTGAAGGCCCACAGCTCCTCCAGCGAACCGCCGCCCCGGGCCACGATGATTACATCCACTTCTGGTTGGAACTGTAGGGCGCGCAGCGCAGCGACGATTTGAGGCGGGGCCTCGTTACCCTGCACTAGCGTGGGGGCCAGCAGCACGCGGGTGAGCGGAAAACGGCGGCTGAGGACGTGGAGAATATCCCGCAGCGCCGCGCCCGTGGGCGAGGTCACTACTCCCACGCAGCGGGGGAACGACGGCAACGGGCGCTTGCGCTCCGGGGCGAAGAGACCCTCCGCCGCCAGGCGCGCCTTGAGTGCCTCGAACTCCAGGTACAGCAGCCCCACCCCGGCCGGCTGCAAGGCGTCCACGTAGAACTGGTAGCGGCCCTGCACCTCGTAGACCGAGATCCGCCCGTGGGCGAGCACGGTGTCGCCATTGTGGGGCAGGCTGGGCTGTCGCGCTGCCACAGAGCGCCACAGCACGCACTGGATGCTGGCTGTGGCGTCTTTCAGGGTGAAATAGGCGTGTCCCGCTGCCGAGCGTGAGAAATTGGAGACCTCGCCCTCCAGCCACACGTCCTGTAGTTGAAAGTCTGTGTCGAACAGTTCCTTGATGTAGCGCGTGATCTGGCTGATTGTGTAGGGGTTCTGCGGGGAGGGGCCGAACAGGCTGAGTTGTTCGGTGTTGGGATTCATCTATTGGCCCTCCGGTTACTCAGTTACGTGTTGCGTGTTGCGTGTTGCGTGTTACGTGTTGCGTGTTGCGAGCTACATGCTATCGAGACCCAAGGAGCCCGTAGGTTGGGTTGAGGCGGAGCCGAAACCCAACCTACAGGCTATCGCCATCCAAAGCGCGCAGAGAGCGTATGTCTGACGTCGTTCATTCCCTCTTCGAGATAGGGGTAGGCCAACCACACGCAGGCAGTACCGAACAATCCGCCGCTTATCACGCGCGAAAGGGGCGTGCTCTCCCACAGGCCCAGCAACTGGCCGGTACCATCAACGGCCGTCGGTAAGATGAAGAAGAAAAACAACGGCCAGGGCAGGGGCTTCAACCGGCGGCGGAGCAGGGCGAAGAGCAGACCCGCCAGGAAGATGGCGGTGTAAATGGCTGTATCGCGCTGGCAGTAGGCCATCTTGTAGCCCAGGGCTGGGGTGCCGTAGAATTTCCGCGCTTGCCACAGGGTGCGGAATGGCTCGGGGCCGACGGCGTCTCGCAGGGCCTGGTAGGAGTAGGTGGGATGCGCGCCGAAGAGGAAAAATGATCTCCAGGGCAGTTGGTGGCAGGCCGGGATGTAGAGGTTGTAGATGGCCCGCCCCCAGGAGGTCAATCCCCAGGCCATGAGCGCCGGGGCCAGTAAGGGGAGCCCGGCGTATATCCCCGTGACTACGTTAAAAACCAGCAACCAGTGTTTGGATAATTGAAAGATCAGTTTGTCCAGGAAGATTACCACTGTGCGGGCACGTCCGGTGAGCGGACGTGGGGTCGCGGTGGGATGGCCCGTTGTGTCGTGTTGACTATCCATGTTTGCCGTTCGTTATCCTCCACTCAGCAGGTCGCTCAAGTACGTGTCAATAGTCTCTTCGGTGAGGGGGCCCAGATGAATAACTCTCACCACTCCCTGCCGATCAATGAAGAAGCTGGTAGGAATGGCGATGGTGAAGTAGGCCCTGGTTATAGAGGCGTCGCTATCAAGCAGGATGGGAAAGCTCAGGTTCTGAGCCTGGACGACAGGGGTCACTGTTTTGGCTTTTTCCTGTACGTTCACGGCCAGCACGACCAATCCCTGATCCGCGTAGCGGCGATATGTTTTCTCCAGGGCATCCATTTCCTCTACGCAGTAGGGACACCAGGTCGTCCAGAAATTGACCAGTACTGGCCGGCCCCGGAACTGGCTGAGGGTGATTATATTCCCCTGCAGATCGGGTAGTGAGAAGTCCGGTGCAGTGAACCCCTCTTTGGGAGCCACGGGCGGCTGGGTTGGCATCTGGTCGGTGGAAAGCGGGGTGGCGGTGGGTGAGCTGGCGGCCGGCGTCGCCTGGTTGGTCGGGGTGGCCACAACTGGCGAGACAGCCGTCCCCCCGGGGTTTGCAGCCTCGGTCGGGACCGTGAACGCGGGCAAAGATACCCCACAGCATCCGCTGGCACTCAATCCCAACAACGAAAGCCCCAGCAGTATCAGCCCACCGAGAAACAATCGTCCTTTTAGGGCTTTATCATTCATAGCAGATGCCATTTTCTTATCTTTGCCATCCAGTAACTGCTCAGGCTACTTCTGTTAGCGATTGAAATCGCCTCTAGAGGGCTTGCAGCCGAGCGTCCACCTGCGTGGGCGCGCCTGTCCACGCAGGTGGACAGCCAGCTTTAGCTCCTCAGGCGCG
>JAGGZG010000316.1 GCA_021162125.1 Anaerolineae bacterium | reverse complement strand
GGGCTGAGTAGCGTCGCCCCTTGCGGGCGACGCAGGCGTCGGGGGCAAGCCCCGACGCTACAATCCACATGTGCTAGCAGGCCGTTGGTGCGATCGAGCGCTCGTCTAGGGTGCTTCTAGCACCCTGCGGCCGCTCAGCCTGGGGCTTTGAGCCCCAGGCAACCCTTCGAGCTTGCGCGGGACGTGGGCCAGATAACGCTTCTCGCCCTCAGTGGGGATAATCCCCCTGGTCGTCCCATCGCGGAGTGCAAACGGGTGGCCGTCATTTTGACCCTGGACAGCCCCGATGATCTGGAAGCCTTAGGCCGCCAGGGCCAAAAGATCCCCCTCGGCTGGGCGCTGGACGCGCAGGGGCGGCCCACGGATGACCCACGGGCGGCGTTGAAGGGCACGCTGCTCCCCATCGGCGGGCCGAAGGGCTACGGCATCGCGTTGGTCAACGATGCGCTGGCCGGCGTGCTGACCGGCTCCCCCTTTGGGCCGGCCATCCCCTCGCTACACGACCTCTCCCGCCGTTCGGCGGTGGGCTTTTTCTTCCAGGCGCTGGACGTGACCGCCTTCGCCGAGCGGGCCGAGTTCGAGGCGCGAATGCAGCAGATGCTGGCCACCATCCGGGGGTCGGCGCGGGCCGAGGGAGTGGAGCGCATCTACGTTCCAGGGGAGATCGAATGGGAGAAAGAGCGCGAGCGGGAAGCACACGGCGTGCCGGTGAGCGAGGCCGTGTTGGACGAGTTGCGCAAGCTGGCGAAAGAGCTTGGCGTGGCAATTGACCTGTGAAAGGAGACGGAAATGGGATTCAAGATCTTGCTCATCAATGGCCCCAACCTGAACCTGTTGGGCAGGCGCGAACCGGGTATCTACGGCTCCGACACCCTGGCGGAGATCGAGGCCCGGCTGCAAGAGTATGCGGCCAGCCGGGGCGCAGAGTTGCAGACGTTCCAATCGAATCACGAGGGAGAGATCATAGACGCTATCCATGAGGCGGCGGGGTGGGCAGATGGGCTGCTGATGAACCCCGGTGCGTACTCTCACTACAGCCACGCCATCCGCGACGCCGTGGCCGGAGTCAAGTTGCCCACCGTGGAGGTGCATCTTTCCAACATCCACGCCCGCGAGGAATTCCGCCATCAACTGGCCATCGCCCCGGTCTGCAAGGGAATCGTGGTAGGCTTTGGCTGGCGGAGTTATCTGTTGGGGCTGAAGGGCCTTCTGGACGTGCTGGCCGAGGCCGCCGAACGTACATAAAGGTAGATTATCAGTAGCTGAGAATTTGAGGAGCCCGCGCTCTCTAGCGCGGACCGGGAGCGGCGTTAGAGAACGCCGGCTCCTCACTGATGGACGCCATTCTGGTCTCCAGCGTAGACCACGGCGCGACACCGCCTTCCGCTCTAGCGGCCCGCACCGTGGCCTCCGGTGGCGCACCACTTACCACCGCTATCGCAGCGGGCATCATGGCCATCAACCGTTACCACGGAGGCGCGATTGAGGGTTGTATGCGAGTCATGCTGGAGTTGGTGGATCATAAACGCGAGAAAGGGGTGGATGCCGTGACCGCCGCCCGCGAGAAAATGGCCGAGTTCCGCGCCCAGAAAGTCCGCGTGCCGGGCTACGGCCATCGCGTTCACACCGATGACCCGCGCACGAGAAAGCTATTCGCCCTGGCCGAAGAGTTGGGGATAGCAGGTGAGTACGTAGAGATGGCCCAGGCCCTCCGCCAAGCGATGAGGGAGTCGCTAGGGAGGGACCTGCCTATGAACGTGGACGGCGCGATTGCCGTGATGTTGTGTGAGATGGGTTTTCCGCCCCAGATGGGCAATGGTCTCTTTGCCCTCAGCCGCGTTACCGGCCTCATCGCTCACGTATTCGAGGAGATAATGCGCGAGCGGCCCATGCGCTACATCAGCCCGACCGATCACGAATATGATGGCCCTCCAGAACGGGAAGTGTAGAACAGCGCATTTCACTTTTGGGGCAAGTTACCGTCGGCTTGGTTCGATGACCCCTCCCATCCCCCTATCCCCTCAGAGGGCTTTCCCAAAGTAGAAAATCTTACCGCAGAGAGCGCCGAGATCGCAGAGACTTTATGGTTTTTCCGTCATTCTCGGCGCCATCAGCGCGCTCTGCGGTGAAAAACGTGAGACGTCGCCGACTTTGGAACAGCCCTAACCCCCCCATGACAGATTTCGCATTTGGTGCTATAATATAGCCACTATGAACCGCATTGTCTTTGAGCGTCTTGTGGCCGAGGCACTGGATACACTTCCTGAGTTCTTCCGAGACCGACTGGACAACGTCGCCGTGATGGTCGAATACTGGCCGGACCAGGAGACGATGCGACTGGCCAAGGTGCGTTCGCCTGTAGAACTCCTCGGCTTCTACCACGGCGTCCCGCAGACGAAACGCACCCACAACTACGGACTGATCCCGCCGGACAAGATCATCATCTATCAACGTCCAATTGAAATGCGCTGCCGTACGATGGAGCAGGTACGCACGACCATCAATCGCGTCCTCCGGCATGAAATAGGGCACCATTTCGGTCTGGATGAGGAGCAACTCCGGGAGATTGAGGGACACTGACAGCAAAGGAACCACTCCACTGCCGACACGAATCAAGCGGGCATCCAAAGCGCCGGCGGGGGATTGCGACGACATCCCACGAACTCGCGCCCTATTTCAGGATCGGCGACCGGCGGCTGCGGGAGTTTGGCTGGTAAACAACGAAGAAAACAAAGTCACTACACAGAAGAAGAGGAGGCAGAATTACTATGCCTGAACTGAGAAAAGACCCCGTAATCGGCAGGTGGGTGATTATCTCCACGGAGCGGGCCAAACGTCCATCTGACTTCAAGATCGCGCCGGAGCCACGACGGCCGGGACCGTGCCCCTTCTGCGGGGGACACGAGGACGAGACCCCACCCGAGATTTTTGCCCTGCGAGAGAACGGTGATGAGCCCAATAGTCCAGGCTGGCAGGTGCGGGTGGTGCCCAATAAGTACCCGGCGCTGCGCATAGAGGGCGGCCTAAACCGCGAAGGCATTGGCATGTGCGACATGATGAACGGCGTGGGTGCCCACGAGGTTATCATCGAGACACCCGATCACGATAAAACCCTGGCGGACCTTGACGAGTTCCAGATCAGCAAGATACTGTGGGTGTATACCCAGCGCATCGCAGACCTGGGCAAAGATGACCGCTTCAAGTACGTGCTGGTCTTCAAGAACCAGGGCGAGGCAGCCGGTGCATCCCTGCAACACGCTCATTCGCAACTGATCGCTACCCCGGTGACCCCCAAGCGGGTCAAAGAGGAGCTGGTCGGCGCGCAAGCTTACTACAACTACAAGCAACGCTGCATTTTCTGCGATTACATCAAACAGGAAACGCGGTTCTTCACCGAACGGCTGGTGATGGAGACGGACGGATTCGTCGCTCTATCCCCGTTCGCAGCCCGTTTCCCTTTCGAGACCTGGATACTGCCCAAGCGCCACATGTGCGACTTCACCTACATCAAAGACCAGGAGTTCGGTGCTCTGGCCCACATATTGCGCACCATCCTGAACAAGATACGCGTGGCCCTGAACGGTCCGGCTTTCAATTACATCCTACACACTGCACCATTCCGCCGCCCCCGTCCTGGATATTGGGCGACGGTTGAGTACGACTACCACTGGCACATCGAGATCATACCTCGTCTGACCAAAATGGCGGGTTTTGAGTGGGGATCGGGTTTCTACATCAACCCCACCCCTCCAGAAGTAGCAGCCCAAGTCCTGCGCAACACCGAAATCCCCTCCGTTGCTCCGGCATCCCGGAAACCTTTCAATAGCGTGCACAAGCCCTAGTGCTCTGTCAGGGCTGAATTGATAAGTTGTCATTCTGAGCCGAAGCGTAGCGGAGGCGAAGAATCTCTCTTTGCACAGCGGAGCGCACATTTAACAAAAACGAGATTCTTCCCTTCGACTTCGCCCAGGGCAAGCTTGCTTCGCTCCTCAGAATGACAAAATCTGGCGTACCCCTCAGATCATGGTTGACAGACCACTAGGCTGACGTGGTACAAGATGGCATCTTGCACCATCAGGTGCATTTCCATGAAAAAACACTTGACAAAATCAAGAAATTAGTATATGATAATAATAGATTATTCTACCAATAGCCTATCTTCATCTGAGGCAATGTGAATAGCGGGGGGGAGAGAGTAGTACTCTGTCCCCCCCTGCGTATAGAGTGCCGCTGAGGGCTTACCTGTGAGCACGTAGCCACTGGGGGAGAGGTCAATGAGCACGAACACTAGGCGGATCACGATTATCATCCCTAAAGAAATGCACCTAGCGCTGAAGCTGGAAGCCGTTAAGCAAGAAACGACGGTCAGCGACATCGTGCGTACGCTCATTGACCGCTGGCTTCAGGAACAGGGAAAAGACCAGGAAAGCTCCCCCTCGTGATATGCTCAGCCAGCAAGGAGAAAGCCCTGAAACTTTACGTGGGTGGCAAATCGTGGTATACTCTAACCAACCCCTCCACAGATTTCGGAACCTGCAGAGGGGTCAGGGAACGGGCAAGGTGCAAGGTGGACGTAGAGAACCACACCGACCAGGATGATCTGATTCGCAGGCTGGCCAATAAGGTGCGTAGTCGGGGACTAGCTGCGCCCGCCATTCTGTTCCTGGAGCTCTATAGACCGCTCAGTTACATCGGCAGCCAGTGCATGTTCCTCGCCCAGCCGTTGCTGGATTGTTTCGTAGACGGTGCTTCCATCGGGCAGCTCGCCGAGCTTCTGGACGACGGCGACGCCGTGGAGCACCTGGTCCGCTGCCTGGAAGAAGGGGCGGAGGATGGGTTATCCCACTCGAAGGAGGGGATACGGTGATCTCCGAGACGCAGGCTCTGGTATTGGTCTTTCTCCTCATGTTTCTCCCCCTGATGCTTTTCTTCGCCTCGCGTGTGCGCGCAGGGCACGAAGTCTCCTTGCGACGCATCCCGGCCTTTGAAGCCCTGCCAGACCTGATTGGCCGCGCGGCGGAGAGTGGGCGGGCTTTGCACATCGGCCTGGGCAGCGGCGGGGTGGGGGGCGAGGAGACGGCGAGCGCCCTGGCCGGTCTGTCCGTGCTTGAATACCTGGCGGATCAGGCGGCGATCTTCGACTGTCCGCCGGTGGTTACCGTCGCGGACCTGGCGCTGTTGCCGGTGGCCCAGGACGTACTGCGCAACGGCTATCTGCGACAGAACCGCTTGCACGGGTATCGCCCAACAGCGGTGCGTTTTCTGGGACCCACCCCGGCCGTCTACGCTGCTGGTGTGATGGACATCCTGGCACACGAGGGAATCGTCGCCAACACGATGATCGGCACAATGGGCGACGAGTATCTGTTGATAGGTGAGACGGGGGCCAAACACGGCCTCACCCAGATCGTGGGCACGTCTAACGTAGGGGCATTGCCCTTCGTCTTTGCCACGGCGGATGAGACGCTCATCGGCGAGGAGATGTTTGCCGGCGGCGCGTACCTATCGCGCCTGCCAGAACACATTGGCAGCCTGCTCGCCCAGGACTGGATGCGCCTGCTGCTGGTAAGCGCCATCCTGGCGGGAGTCCTGTGGCGGACGGTCTTTTAGGTTAGGGGAGGAGACCCCAGAGTGAAACGTAAATTCTCCATTCTATCTTCGATATACGTTGTGATCGCCGGGGCAGTGGGAGTCATCGTTCTGCTGGGATTCTTCGTCGAGATCGAAGGACTTCACCTCCAGGACATCCAGACCATCCTGCTGGATTGGGCGGTCACGGTAGCGGCCTTCGCCTTTCTGTTGGGCGCGGTCAACGTGGTGCGCGTCAACCTGATGCGCATTCGCCAGCGCAAGGGAGGATTGTACAGCATGGTGACCCTCGCCGCTATGCTTTTCGTGCTGGCATTTGGGTTGACCGACGGCCCGCACAGCCTGGTGGTACAGTGGACTTTCGAATGGGTATTGGTGCCATTGCAGGCCACCCTATTCTCACTGATGGCTTTCTTCGTCGTGATAGCTGCCTGGCGCGTATTCCGCCTGCGCAGTCTGGAATCGGCCCTGTTGCTCCTGGTCGGCGTGCTGATCCTGGTAAGCCAGGTACCGCTCAAGTTTCCCTGGGCCGAGGATTTGACGGGTTTCAAGAACTGGATTCTGGCCGTGCCAGCGATGGCCGGGGCACGGGGAATCATCCTGGGGGTGACGCTAGGCATCGTGACCACAGGTTTGCGTCTGCTACTGGGGATTGATCGGCCGTATAGCGACTGACTGGTAGAGGCCGCGTCGTCGGGCCAGAGAACGGTGGGAGTGGATAGATGATCTACTGCCCGAAATGTGGAGTGCCCAATCTAGAGGATCGCAAATTTTGCATCCAGTGTGGAGCGGCCCTCGAACCGGAGAAGGGCCAGCGTTGCCCCATGTGTGGGGCGATCAACCCGCCCGGAAACGTGTTCTGTGACGAGTGCCAGGCGCGCCTGGTGCCAGTGTTCGCCCGACCCACCGGCCCGCTGCAAATGCCCCCTTCCTTGAAGGGACTATCCCTGCCAACCAAACCTGTGGAGGAGATCGAAAAGACCGCCCCCCCACCGGAGCCCGAAATACCAGAAACCGCGCCCGAACCAGAGGCGAGCGAGGTCAGCAAGGTCAGCAAGGAGGAAGAAGGGGAAGAAGGGGAAGAAGAACCAGGCTGGCTAGTTAGCTTGCGAGCCAAGTACGGGCGTGCGCCCGTTAAAGCTGAAGAGGTGGTGGAAGAAACACCGGCTTGGCTGCAGGAACTGCACGAAGCCCCCGCCGAGGCCGCTGCGCCGGAGGCCCCTGACTGGCTGAGAGAGCTGCGGCGACGAGCTGAAGAGGAAGTGCCGGCCTTTGAAGAGAAAGGGAAGGAAGAAGAGAAAGGAGCACCACCCTCCGGCGAAGAAGAGGAAATCCCTCCCTGGTTGGCGGAACTGCGTGCCGAGGAGACACGAGAAGAAACGGCCGGGATTCCATCACCTGCTGAGGCTGGCGAAACACCGCCCGTAGAAGCGCCTGCGGAGCAGGAGGAAGTGCCCGATTGGCTGCGCAGCATACGTGAGGGAGGCCCACCTCCCGAAGAAGCACCCCCACTCGCCGAGGCGGAGGAGGCAGCAGAGGAATTACCCGACTGGCTGCGCGAGATCGCACCCCAGGCGGAGGAAGGGATCGCGGTCGAGGAAGGGGAAAAAGAGGAAGAAGAAGTACCTCCCCTGATAGTCCCACCCGCCGAGGCGGAAGAGGCAGCAGAGGAATTACCCGATTGGCTGCGCGAGATCGCACCCCAGGCAGAGGAAGAGATCGCGGTCGAGGAAGGGGAAAAAGAAGAAGAAGCACCTCCCCTGATAGTCCCGCCCGCCGAGGCGGAAGAGGCAGCGGAGGAATTACCCGACTGGCTGCGCGAGATCGCACCCCCGGAGGAAGCACCCCCCGCTGAAGTCACGTCTCCGGCGGAGGCCGGAGTGCCGGAGTGGTTGCAGGGCGTCACGCCTGGCGCAGAGGCCCCCCCGCCAGCCGAGGCCGAGAAAGAAGCTCCCTCCTGGTTGCAGGAGATCAGCGCCGTTCGTGAGACACCCGTTCCCGAGGAGACTGCACCAGCTCCAGAGGCCGAGGAGCGTATGCCCTCCTGGCTACAAGAACTGGCCCCCATCTCCGGGGAAGCCATGCCATCTGCCCCCCCGGAAGAAGCGCCCATCCCCGCCGAGGAGGGTGCAGAAGAAGGCGCTGCCCCAGCCTGGTTGGAAGAGCTAAAGACGATGGAGCCGGCCCCCTTTAAAGAACCGCCTGCCCTGGCCGAAGCTCCGGCCCCGCCTGAGGAAGGTGTCGAAGAAGGCGTCGCCGAAGAGATACCCCCCTTCCCCGCCGGTGCAGAGGAACTGGCCGAGACCACCATCCCCGCCTGGGTGATGGCCCTTCGCCCCCCCGAGCTGGAGGCCGGGCCAGCGCCGAGCAGGGAAGAGGTCATCCCCGAGGTCATGGAAACCAGTGGCTTGCTGGCCGGCATTCCTGGCGTGCTGCCCGCCGAGCCCGTTATCGGCGTGCCGCACACCCTGCGCCCCCCGACTCCGATGACGGTGCCCGGCGAACTCGCACTGGAGGCCAAATTGCTGGGTGAGGTCACCGCCCAGGAACGCCCGCCCGCTGTGTCTATCCCCAAGGAGCGGGGCAAGCGCCTGATGCGCCAGGCCGGACGATTATTGCTGTACCTGGCCCTGATTGCAGCCATCCTGATCCCGTACTTTTTCTATACCGGGCTGTTTGAGGAATCTGTACCCCCCGCACCAGAGACCGAGGATTTCTACCGCACGATCGAGAATCTGTCGCCGGATTCCGTGGTCCTGGTCGCTTTCGACTATGACCCATCCCTGGCTGCAGAGATGAATCTGCAAGCCGAGGCGCTCATCCATCACCTGATGAAACGCGGGTTGAAAGTCATGACCATCAGCATGTACCCCAGCGGGCCGGCCCTGGCTGAGGATATTCTGCGCGGAGCGGCCAGCGTGTACGGTTATCAGCCCGCGGTGGATTATATCAACCTGGGTTATCTGCCCAACCTGCCGGCGTCCCTGCGTGCTTTCGCCGGGCTGAACCCTATGGCCAGCTACACCTACGAGGGCACTCCCGCCTCCGAAACTCCACTGGGCCAGCGGATTAACCGTCTGAGCGATTTCGGTCTCATCGTCGAATTGGCTGCCGGACAGGACACCCTGCGTTGGTGGATAGAACAGGTGGGCAGCCGGTATCCGGGCTTACCGATGGTGGCCGGTGTCAGCGCGAGCTTGGACCCCTACGTGCGCCCTTACTACGAGACCCCCGGTCGTCGCCAACTGAAGGGCCTGCTGGTGGGCCTGCCCGGCGCGGCACAGTACGAAGGGCTCACCGGGCGAACGGGCCGCGCGCTGGACAACCTGGAATCGCAGGGCCTGGCCCACTTGACCATCGTCGCCGTGATCGTGGTGGGCAACATCGTCTATCTCGTATCCCGACTCGGAAAGGGAAAGTGATGGAGGCTCTACTAGCGCCGTTTCTGACTGAGCCGGTGGGCATGGTGGTGGCTTTCGTGCTCACCCTGATGGTGTTTAGTTACCTGTTAGGCGATAACCCCCTCTTCCGACTGGCCCAGGCGCTTTTCATCGGCGTGGGGTTGGGTTACGGCATTGTCATCGTCTTCCACTACGTGCTTATCCCTCGCCTCTCACCCCTGACAACGCCCTGGCTGCTGGTAGGGCCACCGTTGCTGCTCGGCATATTGCTGTGGTTCAAGCTGCGACCTTCGTGGTCGCGGGTGGGCAACGTGTCGGTGGCCTTTATTTTGGGGACGGGCGCTGCGCTGGCTATCGGCGGCGCGTTATTTGGCACGTTAGTGCCACAGGTGCGGGCCACCCTGCTCTCCCTCGACCCGGCTGACTACCCACACGTTACGGGCTCGAATATGGCAGTGGACGCAGGGATTATCATCCTGGGCACGGTCTGCGCTCTCTTAAGCTTCTACTTCCGCACCCCGGCCCCTGGCCGGCGGGTCAGCCTGGGAGCTGGTCTGCTGCGTTTTGCCGGTCGCCTGGGCCGCTATTTTATAATGGTCACCTTTGGCGCACTCTTTGCCAACGTAGTGATGTCGCGGATTTCACTTTTGCTAGGGCGAATCGAGTTCCTGATGGACACGGCGAACGTGCTGTTGAAGTGGCTGGGTCTCGGCTAGCTTATACTGCGTCGCAGATGGAGCATCCTGAACATGCCTGCAGATTACCGCGTTGAGTCCATCCTGGTCGCCGATTGCGGCAGTACCATGACCAAGTCAGCAGTGGTTGACCTGGTCGAAGGTCAGTACCGCCTGGTGACTCAGGTAGAAGTACCCAGCACGGTGGAAGCTCCGTGGGAGGACGTCTCCCAGGGAGTCGAGCACGCTGTGGCGCAGATTGAACGCGCGTCGGGGCGCATCCTCTTCGACGAACAAGGCTTACTCATCACCCCGGAACGGGCAGGGGGGCAAGGGGTGGACGCTTTCGTGATCACCACCAGTGCAGTCCCCCCTCTACGCATCGTCCTGGCTGGCCTGGTACAGGGGCTAAGCCTGGCCAGCGCCCGGCGGGCTGCGCGCTCCATTTACGCCGACGTGGTCGAGGTGATTGCCCTCGACGATGTAACAGAGCGCCGCAGCGAGGAAGAGAGAGTTCGCCTCATCCAACAGGCACGGCCAGACGTGATTTGCATCGTGGGCGGCACGGACGGCGGGGCCACGACCGCCCTAGCTGACCTGGCGCGAGTGGTGACCTTGGCCTGCTCCCTCTTGGAAGAAGAGAAGCGACCAGTGGTCATTTTCGCTGGTAATGCCGACATGCGGTTGGAGGTGGCCCAGATCATCGGCGAGGAAGCACACCTGAAGGTGGTGGACAACGTGCGTCCCACGCTGGACGTCGAGAACCTGTCGCCCCTGCGTGAGGAAATCGAGACCATCCATCGTGAGAGAAAGATGGCCGGGCTGCCCGGCTTGGCCGTGCTCAATGCCTGGAATCCGCAGGCAATTATGACCACCGCCCAGGCACAGTCCCGCGTAATCGAGTACCTGGCCCGCAAATATGGCCCGCAAAAAGGGGTGCTGGGGGTAGACATTGGCGGGGCGACGACCGTGGTGACCGTCCAACTGGACGGACTGACCCAGCAGATCATCCGTACCGACCTGGGGACGAGTTACAGCGTGGAACGAGTCCTGGATCAGGTGGAGATGGACGACATCCTACGCTGGGTGCCGTTTTCCATTGAGGAGGGCGAGGCCCGCAACTTGCTCCTGAACAAATCCCTGCGCCCGACGACTCTGCCCGCTACCCACGAAACCCTGCTTCTGGAGCAGGCTCTGGCCCGCGAGGCCCTGCGCCTGGCGCTGACCGAAGCACGGGAGACCTGGCCTGTAGGCCAGGCATCGCCCTATCCTCACCTATCTCCCATGTTCGAGCCCATCGTGGGCAGCGGTGGGGTGCTGAGCTGCGCCCCCCGACCTGGCCAGGCAGCGCTGATCCTGCTGGACGCGATTCAGCCCATCGGGGTGAGCACTCTGGTACTGGATAGGCGGGGCTTCGTAGCGGCGATGGGGGCCATGGCCAGCGTCAATCCACTGGCCGCGGTACAGGCCGCCAGTCTGGGTGGGCTGGTGAATCTGGGGACGGTGATCGCGCCCGTTGGTCAGGGGCGAGAGGGGGAGATCGCCCTGCGCCTGAAGGTCGAGGAATTGCATTTGGAGATGGACGTGCCCTACGGCTCGCTGGAGGTGTACCGGCTGCCGGCCTCTGAACCGCTCACCCTGCAGGTGAGACCCCAGCGCCATTTCGATGTCGGCTGGGGGCCGGGACGGGGACGGAAGATACAGTTCAGTGGCGGGAGCGTAGGACTGATTATTGATGCCCGTGGTCGGCCTCTGACGCTGCCCCCGGATCGAGACCGGCGGCAGGCCAAAGTACAGGAGTGGTTGTGGGGCATGGGTGCGTAATCCGCTGAGAGCGGACAGCCTCGCAGAAAAAAGGTGAAGATCGCCATGTACTATCTCCCACAAACCCAGGTGATCTCATTGACGACTATCACCCGTCAGCGTTATCTACCGGTACCTGGTCAGGTATTGGTAAATGTCGGTGACCGGGTGGAACCCACGACACCCGTGGCGCGAGCCATCCTGCCAGGCGAATACCGCATCCTAAACGTGGCCAGTGCCCTGGGCGTCCGCGAGAGCGACGCAGATAAATATCTGGTCAAAAAGGTCGGGCAGCAGGTGAAGAAAGGCGAACGCATCGCCGTTCGGCGGGGATTGTTCTTCCCACGGGTCTGTCGCGCACCGGCTGACGGGTTCATCGCCGCCAGCG
The DNA here is from genome assembly GCA_021162125.1 of Anaerolineae bacterium. Classification (GTDB taxonomy): domain Bacteria; phylum Chloroflexota; class Anaerolineae; order JACIWR01; family JACIWR01; genus JACIWR01. Next base: position 3,901 of record JAGGZG010000316.1, on the reverse strand, counting down.
GCGGCGGGCGGGTACTTCTGGAGACGCTCTCGCCCTTGTACGAAGTCCTGGCACACCTTAAGGGCAGAGTGGTCAGTCTGCGCCCGAATTACGGTGTGGTGATTGAGACGGTGGGGGCTCTGGTCGAGGGGCTGTGGGGCACCGGTGGTGAGAGCCTCGGCGTCATCAAAGTATTGACGGAGAGTGCGGACGAACCCCTCGACGCTGAAAAGCTGACCACGGAATTCGGCGGTGCGGTGATCGTCGGCGGGCTGACAGCCGATAAAGCCGCCCTCAAACAGGCAGTACACATCGAGGCCCGAGGGATGGTGCTGGGCAGCCTCGATGCCAGCCTGCGAGCGATGGCCGCCGACTTGCCCTTCCCGCTCATCGTCACCGAGGGCATGGGCCGTATTCCCATGGCCGGGCCTATCTTCGACCTGTTGAAAGAATACGATGGGAGCGAGGCGTCCCTGAGCGGCAAGACCTCTACCCGCTGGGGGGTAGTACGCCCGGAGATCATCATTCCGCAGGTGGGCAAATCAGCGCCTCCCAGCCAGGAGCCGCGTTTATTACCTCCGGACATAGGGCTGACAGTGCGGATCATCAGCCAGCCATATCAGGGAGCAGTTGGTGTCATCACCGATCTCCCCTACTGGCCCCAGGAGGTGGACTCCGGCGCACGGCTCAAGGTCGCCAGGGTGGACCTGGGGGACGAAGGGGTAGTATCCGTGCCACTGGCAAATCTCGAACTGCTCAGAATGTAGAGCGGACACACCATAATTTGCACGTGTGGACAACGTAAACTCCACAAGTGGAGAGGAGAGACAAAATGAGCATCAGAGACAGATTATCCTTTGGCGCAGAGGAACCATCGGCTGGCCCGCCGTTGGGCGGTGAGCCTGAAATAGAGGGTGAAGAGGGTCGAAATCGGCTTTTCATCATCATCGCCATCGGCCTGGCCGGGATGCTGGTGTGCGGTCTCCTGGGCATTGGTGGGTACATGTTGTTCATCAAGCCAAGGGGAGATCAGAGTGCTGTGGCCACCAGGCAAGCCGTGGCCCAACGAGCGACGCTCATCGCTCAGCAGGCGACGTCCACTCCGACGGCGACAGCCACTTCACCGGCATTGCCCACCGCCCCGCCATCACCTACACCGACCTCCACACCCACCCAGGTCGCGACTAACACCCCGGTAGTACCTCCCACCAACACGCCAGTGCCCGGAGCGGCCACACCCACGCCAACGTGGGGCGGGGGCACACCAGATACAGGCATCGGCGGACTGGGTGCGGTTTTACTGGCGGCTGGTCTGATGGTCCTGGCATTCGTCGTACGCAGGGTACGGCTGGCCCACTGAATAAACCCACCGCCCGGATTGTCGCGTCACGCCGGACGAAAAGTGCGTCGTGAGCTGTCCCCGATCTTGCGAGGGGATGGTTAATGGCATGTGCATGTGTATGATACAATGCCAACGGCGGTACCATGCGCTGTTGGCATTGTGAGTTCACCAGACCTCCGAGGTTTACCCCCTCTTTAGACAAGATATTTAACCATTAACACGAGCCGGTGCACGCCAAATCGCGCTGTCACCGTCTAATTGGAAAACCTCGGAGGTCTCGTAGATAGAACGAGGGATAACTATGACACACGCGGGGGAGACTGGCGACTTGACCCGCGCTGAGGAAGTAGCCTACGTGATGGATTGCATCACCGACGGGGCGTGCTGTTCCATCGTTGGTGTGAGCAACATGGGTAAGTCCGACCTGCTGCGTACTGTGTACTCGGCTGAGGCCAGAAAACGGTTCCTGCCGGATACAGAGCAGTACGTGTTCATCCATATTGACTTTAATCTCATGGTCGCGCTCACCGAGCAGGGTTTCTACGAGTTGATCCTGCGCAATACGTTGGAGGAACTGAAGAGGTTGCAGGTACCACCGGCCCTCCTGGAACAGGCCGATGTCTTCTATCATCAGGTAGTTAATCCCAGCACTCCATTCCTGGTGCCCCTCAGCTTCAACGAGTGCGTGATCGCCCTGGGCGAGGGATTGGGACAACGGATCGTCCTCCTGTGCGACGAATTTGATGAGGCGTTTAAGGAGATTGACGCCCGCGTGTTCCTGAATCTGCGGGCGCTGAGAGACCGTTTCGCAGAGCGGTTGATCTACGTGGTCTTCTCTGAACAGCAGCTAGAGGAAAGCCGCCGCGAACCGGAGATTGCCGAATTCTGTGAGTTGTTCGCCCACCGCACTCTATTCCTGGGCCCTTTGAATGACACCGATGCCCGGCGGGTCATCAGGGCCTTCGCCCGCGAGGAGGAAGTCGAATTCAGCGCGGAGGATGAGGACTTCGTCATAGCACAGGCGGGAGGGCATCCAGGTTTGCTGCGAGCGGTATGCCACGTCCTGACTCAAGCAGGAAGCGATCCTCCGACCTACAAGCTAGTCCGTAAGCGACTGGATAGCGACCACAACGTGCGCGGGGAATGCGCCAAGCTGTGGAACGACCTATCGCCTGTGGAACAGGATGCCCTGATCGCTTTCGTGGATCGGGGTCGGCCGGGCCTGGAGGCCTGGCCGCCGGAAGTGGAGCAGGGATTACGGCGAAAAGGCATCCTGGTGGCGGGGAGGAAGGACCAACTGCGGGTCTTAGGTGCGCTGTTTGAGGGGTTTGCCCGCCGGCAAAAGCGGGTAAAAGCGAAGAAGGGGCCACCGGGAGTGTGGGTGGACGTAGATGCCGGGGACGTGTGGGTGGATGGGAAGCTGACCCCCACGCTCACCGATTTGGAGTACCGCCTGTTGCTCCTGTTGTACGGTCGCCTGGGAAAGCTATGCGATAAGTATCAAATCGTCGAGTCGGTGTGGGGCGAGGAGTACATTGACGAGGTGGACGACGCCCGCATTGACAAGCTGGTGAGCCGCCTGCGGCGGAAGATCGAGCCCAATCCCGGCGAGCCCCGTTATCTAATTACCGTGCGTGGCCGCGGCTACAAGCTGATCAGCGGGTGATCCATAACGTAACGGTCAGCGTCCCGTCGGATGGCGGTCATGAAAACAGCGCCGGCTGATGGTAAGATGGGAGCGATTGATTGGCCCGATGGTCACATTATCAGCCCAAAAACTGAAGGAGGCTAGAAAATGGCAACATTGTTGGAAAAAGTAGGCACGTTGATCTCGGCGAACCTGCACGCCTTACTCGATAAGGCACTACAATCGAACTCGCTGGCCGTGATTGACGAGTACATCCGCCAGGTAGAGGATAACCTGGAGGATCTGGAGGACGCGGCGGCCACGGTTGGCGGACAGGTGAAGACCCTGAAGCGCAAGATGGAGGAATTCGAGGCCAAAGCCGCCGAGCTCGACCGCAACATAGACATCTTCCTGAAACAGGGCAAAGAAGACCTGGCCGTCGCCGCGCAGAGCAAGCTCAACTCCACCCAGCGCCTGGCTAAGCAGTACAGAGAGCAGTTCGAGCGGCAGCAGACCGAGTACCAGAAGCTGCTGGACGCCAAGCTCAAGCTGGAGGCCAAGCTGACCACCATCAAGCAGGAGCGCCAGGAGTTACAGGCCCTGCTGGATCTGGCCAAGGCCAAGGAGATCACGGGCAAGACCATAGAGTCGCTGGACGACCTGGTGGGTACCGGTGACACGGACGTGGCGCGCATGGCCGAGTCCATCCGCGCCCGGCTGGACAAGGCATCGGCCCGCGCGGAGATGCGTGCCTCTCGCCTGGAAGAGCAGATGGACCAGGTGCTGGAGACCGAGCAGCTCAAGCTCCAGCTCGAAGAGCGCAAGAAGCGCCTGGGGCTGACCTCGGACTCCGAGCAGTAACGAATCAGGTGCCCGGCACCTAAAAAGTGCCGGGCACCGTCACGGGGCAAGGGCGGCTGTCTGTGGGTCTTGATAGCCTGGTTCACCTGGCC
>JAGGZG010000085.1 GCA_021162125.1 Anaerolineae bacterium | reverse complement strand
CGCGCCTGAGGAGCTAAAGCTGGCTGTCCACCTGCGTGGACAGGCGCGTCCACGCAGGTGGACGCTCGGCTGCAAGCCCTCTAGAGGCGATTTCAATCGCTAACAGAAGTAGCCTGAGCAGTTACCTATGAGGAAGGGTGGGGACATTCAGAGCCGGAGAACCTGAAGGGGATGGATTTTGAATAGGTGGCAGCAACCGTAGGGCAGGTTGGCGGCGGGGGGAGTCCACCTTGGCTGGCGAACACCTGTTGCTGGGCAAGGAGCTGGGAGCGAGGGCAACAGAGCCGCCTACCTGCCGAACCGAGGGAGCAGCAGCAGGTAGGCCGCTGAGGTGATTGGGGTGAGGGGGTTGGAAGCACGAGGCGCGTGGTTTCGCTTTGCGGGACAGCAAGCATACGTCGCGGCCAACCTGCCCTACAGACTTGCGTCGAAAACGCTATCCGCGTGCAACTTGTGAGCGCGAACGGATTTTGCAGTCCGCGAGAGGAAACGAACGCATGGGCATGACACTTGTTCTAGGGGTTTCCATTCTGTTCCAATTCGCAGCAGCCTTTTCAGCCTTGAGGCTGATTCGTGTCACCGGGAAGCGTACAGCGTGGGCATTGATTGCCACGGCAGTTTCCCTCATGGCCATCCGGCGCTGCATTACATTATTCCGCCTGCTCACCGGGGATTTATCCCGCCCGCCTGACCTATCAGCCGAGCTGGTTGCGCTTGCTATATCGGTACTCATGGCGGTCGGAATAGCCCGGATTGCCCCTGTTTTTCTCTCCCCCAGACACTCGGAGGAAGCGCTGCGGAAGAGTGAAGAGAAATATCGCAACCTGGTGGAGCGGGCGAATGACGGCATCACCATTGTGCAGGACACCCTGCTCAAATATGCCAACCCGCGTTTGGCGGAAATAACCGGTTACACCGTTGAGGAGATGATTGGCACTCCGCTTACCAAATATATCCATCCTGACGAGGTTCCCAAAGTGATTGACCGCTACGAGCGGCGCATAGCAGGCGAGGATGTCCCACCGAGATACGAGACAGCGCTAAGGCACAGGGACGGCAGTAAGATAGAAGTTGAACTTAACGCTGGCATAATCACATATCAGGGAAGACCGGCCGACTTCGTGTTCATCCGCGACATCACCGAGCGCAAGCGGGCGGAGGCGGCGCTGAAGCTAAGGATGGAGCAATTGGCCGCCCTGAGCCGGGCTTCTCAAGCTGTAACCGCCTCTCTGGAACTCGACCAGGTGCTGGCCGAGATTGTATCGTTGGCCGGCGAGGTACTCGCCTCGGATTATACCAGCGTGGTGCTGGTGGATGAAGCAGGCCACATGAGCCGGAGCGCCGAAAACCTGTCGGGCGTGCCGACCATAGAGTACCGCGTCAGGGATGAGGGCCTCACCAGTTGGATCGTCCGTTCGCGCCAGCCGGTGGTCATTGATGAAATCGGCGAGGATGGCACTATAAACCCCGATCTGGGCGCAGGAGCACCGCGCACCGCCAATCCGCTCATCGTGGAGGCTGGCGTCAAGTCGGTCGCCGGCCTGCCCCTGGTGGCCAAAGATCGCCTGCTGGGTGTGCTCTACCTGCACAGCCTGCGTCCCGCTGCCTTTCGCGGTCAACTGCCATTGCTGACCACCTTCGCCAACCAGGTAGCCTTCGCCATCGAGAACGCCCGCTTGTACGAGGAGGCCAAAGGACACGCTGCCAAGTTGGCTACTTTGTACGAGACAGGCAAGGATATCACCTTGATCCTGGAATTGGATGCGCTGCTGCAACTCATTGCCGAGCGCTCAGCCCGGCTGACCGGGGCCGACAAGAGCCTCATCCTGCTCGTGGACACGGAGGCGAAGAAGCTGACCAAAGCCGTAGGCTTTGGCTTTGCCCCTGGCCAAATAGAGAGCATCACCTACCAGGAAGTCCAGGATGGTATCAGCGGTTGGGTCTTAAAAGAAAGGACACCCACCATCTCCGAGGACATCCTGACCGACCCACGGAGCACGGGGCTGGCCCTGCAAATGGCTAAGAAGGAACACGAGAGAGGCAAATCTATAGCCGTGGCTCCACTGCTTATCAAGGACAAGGTGATCGGCACGCTGACAGTGATCAACAACGTGGGAAAGCCGGCCTTCAGCCAGGACGACCTGGACCTGGTAGTCATGCTGGCCAGCCAGGCAGCTATCGCCATTGAGAATGCGCGGCTGTACGAGGCGGTTCAGCAAGAACTGGCCGAGCGCCAGCGGGCGGAGGAGGCGTTGCGCCACAACCTGGAGGAACGCCTGGCGGCCGAGGAGGCTCTGCGCCGGGAGCGTGACCTGGCCAGGGCACTGGAGGAGGCGGCGGCCGTCGTCAGCAGCACCCTGGATCCCGACCAAGTACTGGACCGCATCCTGGAGCAGGTCAGCCGCGTCGTCCCCAACGACGCCTCTAACGTCATGCTCATCGAAGGTGACCAGGCACGCATTGTCCGCTGGCGCGGGTACGAGCGCCTCGGCGCGGAGGAGTTCGTCTCGACAGTTGCCTTCCGCATCCCTGATGTGACTAACCTCCAACAAATAATGAAGAGCAGGGAACCGATGGTCATTCCTGATACCACCACCTACCCCGGCTGGATCAATGTGCCGGTGCAGGAGTGGCTGCACTCGTACGCGGCCGCGCCCATCATCGTGCGCGATGAGGTGATCGGTTTTCTCAACGTGGACAGCGCCACCCCTGGCTTCTTCACCCAGGCCCACGCCGAGACCCTGCGTGCCTTCGCCAGTCACGCCGCTGCCGCCATTGAGAACGCACGGCTGTACGAGTCCGAGCGCAAGCGCAGAGCAGAACTCGAAGCCCTGCGCCAGGCCAGCCTGCGCCTGACCTCCACTCTGGAACCGCAGCCGATCCTAGAGGCGATTCTCGACCATGCCTTCAAAGTGGTGGCCGCTGACGACGCCCACATTTTCCTCTACGATGGCGAGCGGCTGACCTTCGGTGCCGCCTTGTGGGCGGATGGCCGCCGGCAGGAACCCTACGCTGAGCCCCGTCCGCAGGGCCTGACTTACACCGTGGCCCGCAGTGGGGAGCGCATCGTCGTCCCCGACGTGAACAGCCACCCTCTCTTTCGAGATTGGATGTGGGGTGGGGCCATCGTCGGCCTGCCACTGTGCATCCGCGAGCGGGTAGTGGGCGTGATGAACATCGCCTTCAACAGGCCACGCGCCTTCGACGAAGACGAGCTGCGCATCCTGGGGCTCCTGGCCGACCAGGCGGCCATCGCCATCGAGAATGCACGGCTGTACGAAGAGGCCCAGAAGGAATTGGCCGAGCGCAAGCAAGTGGAGGCCGCCCTGCGACAATCAGAGGAAAGATACCGCTCCATCGTAGAAAACTCTCACAGCGGGATATTTATAGTGGACGACGCCTATCAATTTATCTACGCCAACGACGAACTATGCCGCATCCTGGGGTATCCCCCTGAGGAGATTATCGGTCAGGATTTCCGAAGATTTCTCGACGATGAGAGCAAGCAACTCGTCGTGGATCGTTACCTCCGCCGGCAAAGAGGAGAGGATGTGCCTTCCCGATACGAGTTCAACGTCGTTCGGAAAGACGGGGAAAAGAGACGTGTGGAAATCAGCACCACCGTGATCAAAGATTCAGCGGGGAAAGTGCAAACAGTCGCCCAGATACTGGACATCACCGAGCGCAAGCGATTGGAGGAGCAGCTCCTCCAGGCGCAGAAGATGGAGGCCGTCGGCAGACTGGCGGGAGGGGTGGCTCACGACTTCAACAACCTGCTGACGGCCATCACGGGTTACAGTGAACTCCTGCTGATGCGCATCCACGAGCACGATCCACTGCGCAAGGACCTCGAACAGATCAGGAAAGCCGCCGACCGGGCCGCCTCGCTGACGCGCCAGCTCCTGGCCTTTAGCCGCAGGCAGATACTGCAACCACGGGTGCTGAATCTCAATGCCGTGGTCGCTGACATGGAGGAGATGTTGCAGCGATTGATCGGCGAGGACATTGACCTGGTCACCGTTCTCCATCCAGAGCTGGGGCGTGTGAAAGCAGATCCGGGGCAGATCGAGCAGGTGATCATGAATCTGGTCGTCAACGCCCGCGATGCCATGCCCCAGGGCGGCAAACTGACCATCGAAACGGCGAACGTCGTTCTGGACGAGGACTACGTCCGCCGGCACGTCGGCGTCGAGGCTGGTTCTTACGTGATGCTGGCAGTGAGTGACACCGGTGTCGGGATGGACGAGGATGTCCAATCCCACCTCTTCGAACCCTTTTTCACCACGAAGGAGACGGGCAAGGGCACAGGGTTGGGCCTGGCCACCACGTATGGCATCATCAAACAGAGCAACGGTCACATCTGGGTCTACAGTGAGCCCGGACAGGGCACGACGTTCAAAATCTACCTGCCCCGCGTCGAGGAGTCCATTGAGCCAGTAACGCCAGTCCTGACTCTCACCGAATCTCTCCGCGGTACAGAGATCATCTTGCTGGTGGAGGATGAGGACGCAGTGCGGGAACCAGCCCGTCGTGTCCTGGCCCAGAACGGCTACACCGTACTGGAAGCACGTCACGGTGAGGAGGCACTCCAGGTCTGCGAACAGCACGAGGGGACAATCCACTTGATGGTGACCGATGTGGTGATGCCCGAAATGAGCGGGCGCGAGCTGGCGGAACGGCTGGCGCTCTTGCAGCCGGAGATGAAAGTGCTCTACATATCAGGCTACACACACAACGCCATCGCCAGCCACGGCGTGTTGGAGCCGGGAATAGCCTTTCTCCAGAAGCCCTTCACGCCGGACGCCCTGGTATGTAAAGTGCGCGAGGTGCTGGACGCACCCTAACCCGGGATACAGTCTGCATAGAGTACGTCCTGGAGAAAGCAGTCAATGCTCGCCAGGACGACAGGATGGAGGTGAATGACATGGCTCTCGATCTAGTCTGTGGCACGGTAGTGGACGAGGAAGAAGCAGCCTACATTTCGCAGTATCAGGGGATGACCTTCTACTTCTGCAGCCCAGAGTGCAAGATGGCCTTTGACCAGGAACCGGAGAAGTACCTGCGCGAGCGCGGCGAGGGGATGTTCGGCGCTCACGAGGGATGAGTGAGCGCCGGGAGTACAACTGCAGGAGACGCGGTTCATGAGTTTCAGCCGTTTCTTAATCCGGCAGATGAGACGCATCCGGGCCCGATTCTACAATCTGCGAGGGGCCAACCACCGCCACCTGGGCAACAGCTACGCCGACCTGGACGAGTACGACTTGGCCGTGCGGGATTTCAGCAAAGCCATCGCCCTGGACCCATCCTACGCGGAAGCTTACTACAACCGGGGCGTCCTCTACTGGCGGGAGTTCGGCAACTACTACCGCGCCATCCGCGACCTGACCCGCGTCATCGAACTGGCCCCTCACTGGGCGGAAGCGCATTTCAATCGGGGTCTGGCCTACAAACTCCACGGTGACCATGAGCGGGCCATCGCCGATTTCCGGCGCTACCTGCAGATCGGGCGCGACGCCTTCTGGCTGGGAGCTGCCGAGCGGCAACTGCGCGAGTTGGAAGAATGAAGAATGGCCAACTTCCCCCCTGCGCGCGGAGCGCAGCGGGGGGGACTGAGGGGGGCGAGAGAGACGGCGCAGACGCCCCCCTCTAACTCCCCCCGTTTCACGGGGGGAGGACGAGCTTCCCCCCTGCGCGCGGAGCGCAGCGGGGGGACTGAGGGAGAGCGAGGACGGCGCAGACGCCCCCCTCTAACTCCCCCCGTTTCACGGGGGGAGGACTTGGCTTCCCCCCATTTGACAGGTAGTGGACATTGGGCTATAATCACCACCGTTTGCTCCGACGAGGGAGGTGTCCGGCACTTTTAAAGTGCCGGACACCTGAGACTTGCTAACTGAGAGGAGATATGGTCACTTCATGAGAGAACGCAATTTAAGACTGCTAGCTAT
>JAGGZG010000373.1 GCA_021162125.1 Anaerolineae bacterium | reverse complement strand
GGGATAGCATTGAGCAGGTGGTGGGCCCTGGCGTGGAGGTCATTGATCCGGCACCGGCAGTGGCCCGCCAAACGGCTCGCGTCCTGGATCGGGAGGGGCTGAGCAATGATCCGCACCATCAGGGCCAAGTCACCTTCTACACCAGCGGTGAGGCGGCTACTCTGGCTGCCCACATTGAGCGATTGCTTGGCGTCCGCGTCCCTGTGCACACGCAGGCGATTCAAGCAGGGGGCTCGTAGCCCGCGCCTACCTGTTGCCCCGCCGGGTGATTTCTGGTAAAATGGGGACTACACGATGTGCGCGATCCATCATCATTTGGAGGCGGCTTCTTATGAAACGACTCTGGGCTCCGTGGCGAATGCGATACCTGACCGGCGAGAAGGAAAAGGGGTGCATCTTCTGCACCAGAATCGCCGAATCTCGCGACCGGGAGAATTACATCCTATATCGGGGGGAGAGGGGATTTCTCATCCTCAATCTCTACCCCTACAACAACGGGCACATGATGGCCGTACCTTACAATCACGTCGCGAGTCTGGAGGACCTGGATACCGAGACGTTAACTGAGCTCATGCTCCTGGTGAACAAGGGGCTTGCCGCCCTGCGCGAGGCGATGTCCCCGCAGGGATTCAACGTGGGGGTGAACATCGGTGAGGTGGCCGGCGCCGGAGTTGCTGGCCATGTCCACATTCACGTCGTCCCCCGTTGGGGGGGGGATACCAATTTCATGCCTATCCTGGCCGATACGCGGGTGGTCCCCGAGTTGCTCGATCAGACATACGAACGACTGCGAGCGGTAATGGGGTAATGGGATGAAATTCGGACGCAAGAGGAGATGGAGGTGGGCAGTTCCCCGGCGTTTCTCTCTGCCCACTCGGTCGCAGTTGAAGGCCATGCTGCCTCACGTGATGCGCCAATTGCCATGGCGGCATCTCTACACGGTGGAGGACCGCAACATCTGGAACCTCTACCTGGACATCACCTGGTTCGGGGTGTTGAGTGGGGTGGCCTCCACCTTCACCAGCGTGTTCGCCATCCGTCTGGGAGCTTCCGACACGTTACTGGGCTGGCTATCCGCCTTGCCAGCCCTGATAAACGTGCTATGGTTGATCCCGGCGGCGCATATCATCGAGCGGCAACGGCGACGGATGCCCATTCTGCTGTTCAGTGGTTTCCTGCAACGGCTGGGGTATTTGCTGATCGCGCTGATGCCGTGCGTGCTGGTGAACCATCGAGCAGAGGCCCTGGTGGCTGTGATCGCTTTGATCGCTTTCCCGGCGGCGATGGCGGGTGTTGCTTTCACCTCGCTCCTGGCGGATGCCGTGCCCGCCACCAGACGGGCGCGGGTGGTGAGCCTGCGCAACACGTTGCTCGCCGGAGTGAGCACGGCCACCGTGCTGATCGGTGGTAAGCTGCTGGATCTGATTGCTTTCCCCGTCAACTATCAGCTTCTGTTCGCTGTGGCGTTTTTGACCTCGTTGGTCAGTCTGTACCACGTGGGACGTGTCCGCGTGCCGGAGATGGTCGTCGCTGACCGTCCGACCCAGGCCCAGTCGCCGCGCGCGCTGCCCCAATCCCTGAAGCAGGTATGGAGCCATCGTGATTTTGTCCGTTTCTCGTTGAGTGCCTTCGTGTTCAACTGGGGGCTGTACATGCCTGCCGCGCTGTACAGTATCTACAGGGTGAAACATCTCCACGCCTCCAATACCTGGATTGGCCTGTTGACCACTGTCTACAACGTGACCACCATTATCGCCTACGTTCGGTGGGGACGCTTCACGGCGAAGCGGGGCAACCGGCGGGCGTTGCTCATCTCCAGCCTGGGCCTGGCGCTGTATCCCGCGCTGACCGGCCTCTCCCCGCGCCTGGAGCCGCTGCTGGGCGTGTCGGTGCTGGGCGGAATCTTCGGCGCCGGGTTGAACCTGGCCCTGTTCAATACCATGCTCCAGGTCTGCCCTGACGAGCGTCGCCCCAGCTACGTGGCCATCTACAATACTTTGGTGAACATCGCTGCCTTCTGTGCGCCCCTGCTTGGCACTTCCATCTCCACCTGGCTGGACATCCGGGTGGCATTGGTCCTCGCCGGCGTGGTGCGATTGGCGGGTGTGGCTGCTTTTTACTGGCTAGCCCCCCGTGACCGGGTAGTGTAGACCATCGGACAGGGGCAGGATTGGCGTAAAGCTGTGTTTTCTGGTACAATCACGTACATTATGGCCGGATCGCTTCCCATATCCAGGCCGCTCGACGATCAGCGTTAACATTTACACATGAGCTTCAAGGAGGAAGAACATGACCAATGATCGGGAAGCTGTCATTGTAAGCGCGGTGCGTACTCCAATTGGGCGTTTCCAAGGCACCCTGGCCCCTTTGTCCGCGCCGGAACTAGGGGCAGTGGCTATCAAGAGCGCGGTGGAGCGGGCAGGGATTGACCCCTCCACCGTTGACGAAGTGCTGATGGGCTGCGTGGTGCAGGCCGGACAGGGGCAGGCCCCTGCTCGCCAGGCGTCTATCAAAGCGGGTATTCCGCCTACAGTGGGCGCGACCACGGTGAACAAGATCTGCGGGTCGGGACTGAAGACGGTGATGTTGGCAGCGGCGATGATCGGGGTCGGCGACGCGGACATTGTCGTCGCCGGAGGCATGGAGAGCATGAACAACGGCCCGTACATGCTGCCCCGCGCTCGCTTTGGCTACCGGTTGGGCCACGGTCAGCTCCTCGACGCCACAGTGCACGATGGCTTATGGTGTCCATTTGAGAACCAGCACATGGGCAACGCGGCAGAGTGGATCGCCCGCGAGTATGGGCTCACCCGCCAGGAACTGGACGAATACGCCCTGAAAAGCCATCAGAAAGCCATCGCTGCTATTGACGCCGGCCGCTTCAAAGCCGAGATTGTGCCCGTGCTGGTCCCGCAGCGCAAGGGCGATCCTATCCCCTTCGATACCGACGAGGCCCCACGGCGGGATACCTCACTGCAGGCTTTAGCCCGGCTCAAGCCTGCTTTCCAGAGGGATGGCATGGTCACGGCGGGGAATTCGCCGGGCATCACTGACGGTGCAGCGGCGACAGTGGTGATGAGCCGCGCCAAAGCGGAGGAACTGGGCATCAAACCGCTGGCGCGGATCACCGGATACGCGCAGGCGGCGGTCAAGCCGCTGGAAATCTTTACTGCGCCCATCTTCGCCGTACGGCGGCTCTTGGAGAGGACAGGCACTACCCTGGATGACTACGATCTCATCGAGATCAACGAAGCTTTCGCCGCGCAGGTGCTGGCCGATGGCAAGGCGCTGGGTCTGGATTGGGACAAGGTCAACGTCAACGGCGGGGCCATTGCTCTGGGTCATCCCATCGGTTGCAGTGGTACGCGCGTTCTGGTGACCCTGATTTATGCCCTCCGCGATCGGGGGCTGAAGGCGGGGTTCGCCACGCTCTGTCTGGGTGGTGGCGAGGCAGTGGCCATGAGCATCGAATTGGAGTGAGCAACGGGCAATCAGTAGCGAGTAATGAGTATTCAGCGGGCCGCGGTAAGATAGTGGGTGGTAGGGTGGACTTTGGGGGAGAGGAGGATTCGATCCAGAAAAAGACAGATCAGCCTCAGACTTTGTTCGCTCGCCGGTTGAGCCGCCGTGACTTTCTGCGGGGTGTTGGGGTGGCGGCCTGGGCGGCGCTCATGGCCGCGTGCCGCCGCTCTATCCCAACCCTCGTCCCTACAACCACCCCGTCACCGACCGCCAGCGCACACGTCTGGCTGCCGATGGTCGGCGAGGGATCGCCAACGCCCACGCCGGTTGCCACGGCAACTGTCCCTCCGATGGGATCGCCCACGCCTGTTCCCACTCCCACACCCACGCCGTTTCCGCCAGGGCCGCCCAGCAAGCTGGGACTTTTCATCGTTCGCCCTCACGCTCAGATTTACGATTTGATGCGCACCGGTAACGTGGCTCTGATCAAGACCATCGAGCACGATCCTATTTTCCTGAGCGAGATCAAAGCCCTGTCGCCGCGTGCCTTATTTATCGGCCGCCTGCTTATGCCTCAGGTGAATTTGAGCACGATGGATCCTTTGGCGGAGGCGCGACGGGTGGTGGATTTGCTTCTGCCGGTGGCAGCGGACTCCCGCCGCATGGAAGTTTTCGATGCCTGGGAAGGTTACAATGAGCCCGTGGCTTCCGACGCGGAGCAGATGAAGAGGTTGGCCGATATGGAGGCAGAGCGCGTGCGTCTCCTGGCCGAGCAAGGCATACGGTCGGTGATCGGCAACTTCAGCGCTGGCCGGCCACCGTTGGAGGACTGGCCTTACTTTCGGCCTGCCCTGGAGTCAGCTCGCGAGCACGGGGGTTATCTGGGCCTGCACGAGTACTCGGCACCGGTGATGCAGTTCGGCACTGAAGGGGACGAGGGCTGGTTGACCCTGCGCTATCGAAAGGTTTACCGCCAGTATCTCATCCCGGCCGGTCTGAACCTGCCACTGGTGATCACTGAGTGCGGGGTAGATGGCACGGTAGGCAGCAATCGGCCTGGGCCGGACGGGCAGGGTTGGAAGCACTTTGTGGAATACTGGGCGGAGCAGGGCATGGGGACTGACGGGGCGGGCAACTACATCGAGCAACTGGCCTGGTACGATAGCGAACTCGTGAAAGATGATTACGTCGTGGGGGCGGCCATCTTCGCCATAAACGCCACGGAGGACTGGCAAACCTACGACATCTTGGGTGAAGCAGCCGCTATCCTGGAACGATACCTGGCGGTGCACCCGCCGAGGTGAGCGGACACGCCACTGTGAGGCTACACGGGCTGGTCATCTTCATGCTTTGTCAGCACGGTACTCGGCCGGGGTCAGAACGGTCAGCGAGGTTTTATTCCGAAAGTGCTGGGCATTCCAGGTGACAAAAGTCTCGACGCCGGGAGTACGCTCGGCCAGAGCGATGATCAACGCATCCACGAAGCTCATCCGTTGTGTCTGCATTTTGTGCAGAGGGCCAGCGTAAATTTCTTCGTAGAAGAATACATCAGCCTCTCGACCTGCGGGAGCCGGCCAGAGGACGGTCAGGCCGTAGGCTTCCTGAAGCCACACCCGCCATCCTGCTAGACGGGATGGGCTTAAATTGAAAGAGAGTTGTCCCAGTATCTCCATCAGGTTGTAGACCGTGATAGATGGCTCCCGATCACGGACAGTGACCAGGAATTCGGCATTGACAGCGTGACGCGGGTCACGGTGGAAGGCAAATTCGAGCAAGAATATATCTGTATCTATGACGACCACGATCTACCTCGCAAGGTATACATAGTGTCTTCTAGCGAGGGGGGTTCACTGGCGGCAAGGTCGCGCTTAATGTCCTCTGCTTGAGCTCTGCCTTGCGCGATCAGGGCAGCGTCGCCACAGGGAGGATCCAGACGGACCGTGCCGGCTGTCCGTTGACCTGCGTGCATCTGCGCTTTCACTCGCTCGATCTCAGTAGCTGGAATACGGCGAATCCGACTGCCGGGCAGACGCACCGGGTGGATGATCCCACGTCGTTCCCAGTTGCGGATAGTCTGTTCGTGGATACCCAGTATCCGTGCTGCCTCTTTCAACGTCAGATACGGTTTATAGGCGCACATCTTTTACCCTCCAATTTAGTACTACAGCCGCAGTTAGTATGAAAGTCATTCTGAGCGACCGAAGGGAGTGAAGAATCCCGTTGTTGCACTGCGATTTCAAGCCAGGAAACGAGATTCTTCGTCGCTTCGCTCCTCAAGAATGACAAAGTGCGGTTGCAGTATCAGGGACTGAACCAAAGGCTGGCAGAAGTTCACGCGACAATTTTATAACTTTTTACAACTTTTGTCAAGATATGATACGAAAGGAGAGAGCGGACCAATGGAGATCAGAAAAGTCGGTGTGGTAGGCTGCGGGCTGATGGGCTCCGGCATCGTCGAAGTCTGCGCCCGCGCCGGGTACGAGGTCGTCGTCCGCGAGGTGAACGACGAATTCCTGCAAAAGGGACTGGGCCGGATCAAGAAGTCCATGTCCAAAGGCGTGCGGAAGGGCAAGCTTGCCCAGGAGGACATGGACGCTGCCTGGGGGCGGATCAAGGGCACGACGACCCTGGCCGACATGGCCGATTGTGACATCGCCATCGAGGCCGCAGTCGAGAACATGGAGATCAAGAAGAGCATCTTCGCCGAGTTGGACGGCATTCTCCCGCCGCACGCTATCCTGGCCAGCAACACTTCGTCCCTGTGTATCACCGAGATGGCCTCAGTGACGAAGCGCGGCGACAAGGTGCTGGGTATCCACTTCTTCAACCCTGTGCCGGTGATGCCCCTCATCGAGTTCGTGCGCACCATCCTCACCAGCGACGAGACGATGGCCATCGCCCGCGAGTTCGGTGCCTCCCTGGGCAAGACGATGGTCACTGCTAAGGACACACCGGGTTTCATCGTCAACCGCCTGCTGATACCGTACCTCCTCGATGCAGTGCGCATCTACGAGAATGGTCTGGCGAGCAAAGAGGACATTGACACCGCTATCAAACTGGGGCTGAACCATCCCATGGGCCCGCTGACTCTACTTGACTTCGTGGGCCTGGATACCTGTCTGTTCATCGCCGATGCTATGTACGAGGAGTTCAAGGACCCGCGTTACGCCGCACCGCCGCTTCTGCGCCGGATGGTGCTCGCCGGACATCTGGGACGGAAGAGCGGTAAGGGGTTCTACGACTACGGTTAGTACTATAACCGTACTTTGGGTGTCCTCACCTCATTTGTGCTGGCTGCGGATTGCCAAATCCGCAGCCAGGCCACCGGATTTGACAATCCAGCGGCAGCGAGATAGGAGTCTGAGGATGGACGTCGGACTTCGCACCCGCGTGTAGGAGGAGCAGATGGATTACGAAAACATTCTGGTGGATCGTGAGCCCCCTATCGCGATCATTACTTTTAACCGGCCGAAAGTGCTCAACGCGCTGAATCAGGCGGTGATGGACGAGTTGAACGCAGCGATTGGCGAATTGAACGCTGACCCGACGATAGGGGCAATCATCCTCACCGGCGCGGGTCAGAAAGCGTTCGTCGCCGGGGCAGACATCAGCCAGTTCAACGAGCTGACTTCCATGTCAGAGGCTGCCGAGTTCGCCCGCCGTGGTCAGGCGGTGCTGGACAGGATCGAGCGGCTGTCTAAGCCGGTGATCGCCGCCATCAATGGCTATGCCCTGGGTGGCGGTTGTGAGCTGGCCATGGCTTGCGACATCCGCGTCGCTGCCGACACTGCTCGTCTGGGCCAGCCGGAGATCAACCTGGGGATCATCCCCGGTTACGGCGGCACTCAACGCCTGCCCCGGCTGGTGGGCCGGGGGATGGCCAAGTATCTGGTTCTCAGCGGCGAGCACATCTCTGCCGAGGAGGCGCGACGCATCGGCTTGGTGGAATTCGTCGTCCCTGCTGCCGAACTGATGGAATTCACCCGCGCGTTGGCCCGCAAGTTGGCTGCCAAGCCGCCCATCGCCCTGCGGCTGGCCAAGAGGGCGATTAACGAAGGGCTGGAGGGCAATTTGGCTCGCGGGCTGGTGTACGAGGCGGATCAGTTTGGCACGGTTTTCGAGACCGAGGATCGTGTGGAGGGTATCAACGCCTTTCTGGAAAAACGCAAGCCGGTCTGGAAGGGGCGCTAGCGATACCGAGCGCGATTTGGCTCAGTGAAAACGGAGCCATGCCTGATGTGCACTTTTAGCCTTCCAGGTCGTGTTACGTGATGCGTGGATGGAACGGAATACGCAACACGCATCACGCCACCAACTGAACCAAATTGAGCTGAGCCTATCGGCCATTGGCGGCTATCTGCCATGATCAACCTGCATAACCATACCACCTGGTCCGATGGCAATCTCTCGCCACAGCAGCTTGTCGAGGCCGCCGTTGCTGTGAGGTTGACCCACATCGGCATTACAGACCACTATTATACCAGCAAGCTGGCCCACAGCCGCAAGTACGTGGATCTGCATCGCCTGCTGGATTACATTGTCGAACTGCGCCTCCTGGCCAAGTGGTATGCCGACGAGATCAAAGTGCTCGTCGGGCTGGAGGTTGATTTCTCCGCGCGGACGCAGTTAGAGCCGCTGCTGGCCAGTCAGTTGCTCAATCAGCTTGACTACGTGCTCTTCGAGTACGTGGCTGACGTGGAGTGGTACGGCTATCCGCTGGACGAGTTGCTGGCCATCCGCCCGCAAATCACCGTGCCCGTTGGCCTGGCTCACAATCCCCTGGCCCGCAACTTCGCGCCGCTGATGGATGCAGTGGACCTCGTCGCCGCGCTGGAGGACAACGAGATTTTCGTCGAACTATGTCCGGCACACCGCAACGCCATATTCGCTCCGGACGGGCGCCCCGTGCTCCATTACCAGTATCCTACTCCGTACAACGAGGCCCTATGGGCGGCTTTCGGCCGCAGCCGGGTGTTGTTCTCCATCGGCAGCGATACCCACCACAGCGCAGCCGAGGTCGGTGTATTGAACGATGCCTGGGAATTCCTACAGGAACGTGGTCTGCTCGATCATCTGGTGACTGAGCATTTTTGGAAGTGAGGCTGAGTCCTCTCGCGGGTTTCAATCCCGTGGGAGGGCTTGCGGAGAGGACAGAGTTGAAGTCGGACGTGGTTGTCGTCGGCGCAGGGCCGGCAGGCTCGGCGGCGGCCTACTTTTTGGCGCGGGCCGGGGTGGACGTCTTGCTCCTGGACAAGACCTCTTTTCCCCGCGACAAGACTTGCGGTGATGGGGTGAGTTCACGTGCGCTGGCCGTGTTGGAGTGCATGGGCCTGGGACCATGGGTGCAGGGCAACGGCTTCGTCGAGCCGGAGACCATGCGCCTTTCCGCTCCCAATGGGCAGTTCGTGACCTACAGCCCCGACCCCCCCGAGTTCTCCTACGGGCGGGTGATCCCCCGCTTCCAGCTCGATCAGGCTTTGCTGGCTCGGGCAGTGGCCGCCGGCGCGCGTCTGGCCGAGAGGGTAAAAATTACTGGCCTGGAGTGGTTACGCTCGGGCAAAGTGCGTCTGGTGGGCGAGGAGGATGGGCACACCGTGCGCGTGGAAGCCAGGCTGGTCATCGCTGCCGACGGGGCCTTTGCTCCCTTCACCAGTACCCTGGGCCTCATCCGCCATCCACCCAACATGCTGGCCCTGCGCGCTTACTTCGAAGGGGTGGAAGGGTCACCAACGCTGCTGGAGATTCATTACGAGCGCGCTATCCTGCCGGGCTACGGGTGGATTTTCCCCGTGAGCGATGGACGGGCCAACGTGGGGGTCGGTGCCTATGCCTCCGAGGTACGAAGTCGGCGTTTGAATCTGAGGGATGCATTGCACCACTTCGTCACCAACAACCCGTGTGCGCGGGCACGACTGGGCCGGGCGCGGATGGTCGGCCCGGCGCAGGGGTATCCGCTGCGCACCGGCGTGGGGGGCACCATTCCTTACACCGATAACGTCCTGGTCGCCGGCGAAGCGGCCAGCCTGGTCAGCCCGCTTACCGGAGAGGGAATCGCCACTGCGTTGGAAAGCGGCGAACTGGCCGCCCGGCACGCCCGGCGCGCACTGGAGGACGGCGATTGCTCCGCTGTGGCGCTTGCTGCCTACGGACGGGAGCTACACCGCCGCTACG
This sequence comes from Anaerolineae bacterium, assembly GCA_021162125.1. Taxonomy (GTDB): domain Bacteria; phylum Chloroflexota; class Anaerolineae; order JACIWR01; family JACIWR01; genus JACIWR01. The sequence continues at coordinate 6,273 of JAGGZG010000373.1, read as the reverse complement.
GGCGCGACCATCGCGCGGCGCGCATCCTGCGCCGCTTGCTAAGCATCCCCTGGGTGACGAACCGCATCGTCCGCCGTGCTCAGCACGACCCCGATTTCGCGCTGCTCATCGGATACGTCATCATCGGGGTGACCTCGCCGGCCGCGGCCCTGCGGCCCGGTCCCATCGTCAGGCTTCTCATTGGCTAGGAGGGCGATTATGGTTCAGAAAAAGTGACTGTGACCACCCTGGACTACAAGGACTATCGCCTGTTGGATGATGCGATCCGCCTGTCCCAGTCCCTCGCCCGGCGTATGCCTTAACCTCGCTCCTGGGCTGTGTGCTGCCGGTGCTCTAATTCGCACACTCGCGCCTCCAATTGCTGGAGCAGGAGAAGCACTTGCCCCAACACCTGCTCTATCGTCAGATTGCCTTTGCCCCACTCGCGGATGATAAACTCCAGCGAATAAGTACCCATTTTCCCCCCTCCCTGACGCTTTACACGGCAGCGTGTTTGCCGTGGCAAATAAATAGCGAGGCATTTAACCTCGTCGTCTATTATACACGTGAACGTGTAAATTGTCAAATCAAAGAAATTGCAGGATACCGCAGCGAGCCGGCGTTACTCACGCGGCGTGGGAGGGGATTGGCGCGCCGGGCCCTCCTGGTCGCCGGCGCTTTTCTCCGACGAGGCAGACTCCGTTTGGTCGGTCTCGTAGATGAACCCGGCTCGCTCGGCCACCAGGGTGAGCAAGCGGTTCATTCCACCCCGGGGGCGGTACTTTCCTGTCTCCCACTCGCTCACCGTCTGCTGGCGGGTGCCCAGTTCCTCGGAAAGCTCCTGCTGGGTCATCCCCATGTACTGGCGGAGAGCCTTGATGCGCTCTGCGTCCCACTCGTATTTGACCTTGCGCTTGGCAGTCATGGTTGCTCTTCCCCCGCTGTTCGACTGACTTCAGTCCCCCTGCGAAGCGTGGGGTCTGTGATAGCCTACCCCATGCTTCTGGCGTAGCGGTGATCTCACCCCCGCCGCAGCCTGCAGCGGGGGTGAGGATCAGTTCTTACCATAAAATTGTACACGCAAACAGGAGAAAGGTCAAGGTGAGATTAGCTGCCATCTTTCACCGCAGGTCTCCCGACCGAGGCGGGATGGGCTCGGTCAGGAGACCTGCGCCCATCACGAGGAAGAGATTACGGCCGGATGAAGCTCCCGGTCCATACGGGCAGGTCTGGCTTGGGACTCATGGCCTGCCAGGTCTCGTCGGTCAGGCGCTCGCTCATGGGCTGCAAGAACTCGTAGTAAGAAAACACCCCACCCTGGGTGAGTGTGGCCTGGCCTTCGATGGGAACGATGGCGTAGATGGTGAAGGCGTCGCCCACGGCCTCCTCTAGCACCTGGCCACTGTTGGGATCGGTGTGCACGTCGGCGACGATGGCCATCCTCTCGTCGGCCTCGGACGCGAGTTCGCCAGTGAGCTCCGCCGAGAAAGTGGTGATCCCCTCCAGCCGCGCGCCGATGAAGCGGATGGTGCTGTACTCATCTTCGCTCAGCGGCTGGTTGGTCAGTTCTTTCTCGCTGATGGTTTTGAGCGTCAACAGCAGGTCCTCCAGGTCCTTGATCTTCCCCCGGAGTTCGTCGTTGAGCAGACCGCGCTTGTCCAGGCCGTCGCGCATCTGGCGGGCCAGGGCGGCCAGGCGACCGTAGACCTCCGGCTGCGGCTCGACGTAACCCCGCGTCTCCTCCGGCGGAAGCGGGGCGATTGCTTTCACAGTGTAGCTCTGTTTGGCGTAAAGGATAGTATCGTGACGCAACTCGGTCCAGGAGCCCAGGAAGGTATTCAGGTCCTTGTCCACCCATGCCTGGTTCTGCATGAACACGGGATAACCATCGCCTTTTACGTCCAGCAGGGGACGCAGGCTGTGCAGCCAGCTCCAGTAAAGGTTCTCGGTCCATTGCTCGTCGGGCAGGGAGGCGAACTCCTGGCGTAGCTTCTCCATCTGCTCGGTGTAATTGGCGTGACTGCCCTCATCGTACACGTCCAGCAGGATGTCGTAGGCGCGTTCCGACCCCAGCACGGCGGGCACGTCCAGACCCCTGGGGAACATACGACCGTCCACTTTGCTGAAGACCAGTTCCTGGAACATGTAGGAGTCGGGGATGAAGCGCTGGCCCATGAAGCGGAAGCCTCGCGTGACCACAGTGGGATCCTCTCCCGCGTACACCAGAGTGGAGACGATTTTGGGCGGGCGCAGGGTCATCGCTCGATCAATGAAGGTATCCAATTTCTTTACGTTCTCCTCCAGCGTGGTCAGGTCAAGCTGGATGCCATACACGGCGGCGCAGAGCTGAACGTAGTCGTAGACGTTGTAGTCGTCGCTCTCGCCGACGAAGAAAGCCGTGGGCCGGTATACGCGATCCCACACGGCCATTGCTTCTTCGCCATTTACCTTGCGGTTCAACAATGTGATCGCGATGAGGATGGCCTGGCGGGTCTCCATGCGTCCCATCTCGATGGCCTCCGGGGACTTGCCAGGCTTCAGGCGGAAGGCCATGCGCCCGTACCACATCATCGCCCGGAAATAGCGCTCAAAGTCCTCGTTGCGGGTGTAGTGCCCCCGGGGCACGTACTGGCTGTAGTCCTCCTTGTAACCGAAGATGGGCGACGGGGCAAAGCCTTGATGGGCCTCGATGAGCGCCAATTCGCCTTCCACCAGGTCTTTGACCTCGTCCGCGATTGGGGCGTTGGGGTCCAGCAGGCGGGCGGCCACGGTAAAGTAGGCCCAGTTGCGTTTGGCGGCCTCTTTGGTCTTGCCGGTGGCCTGGCTGTACTGGAACTGCGCCTCGTCGAGCAGCACCTGGTTCAGGGCCTGTATGTCGGTGAGGAAGTGTGCTTTCTCGGCGTAGCGCAGGCTGTAGTCGTAGAGCACGTGAAAAGTGTGCAGCATCGCGTCCGTGGTGACGAAGATGGGAACGCCTTGTTCCTGGGCGTTCTTGTAGAGCTGGTAAATCTGCTGGGGGCCCTCCGGCACCACGACGAAACCGTTCGCTTCCAACGCTGCCTGCTGCTCCGCGCTGAGGCGTTGCACCAGTTCAGGGTTGGCTAAATCGCTCAGCGCGGTAGAGTAGGCAACTACGGCGGGTTGCACCTCGACCTCGTTGGGTTTATAAGTGGCGAAGGTGGTGGAACCCATCGGGCGGGAGATGCGATAGGTGGAGCTGCGGGCCGGCGTGGGGCGCGGGGCCGCAGTGGTGGCCGTGGCCTCGGCAGCCGTGGTTGGGCTGGCGGTGATTTCGGGGGTGAGGCCGGCCTGCGGGGTGACCGTCTCCTGGGATTGGGGTGCACACCCGGCGATGAGCGCGCCAGCAGTCAACAGAGATAATAGAATTCGCCTGGACATTTTCTCCTCCTCATACTTATGACTATAGATGCGCAGGATGAACGGATCAATGGATGCGCAGAGTACTGGTTCTATTATTATACTGGCAGTCGGCTGCGTTGTCCAGTGAGATTGAGACCTCCGAGGTCTTGGTGACCTCGGAGGTCTGGGGCCTAGTCTATCGCTTGAGAGTCAGCGCGGCAAGTCTGACCAAAGGCAGCAGGATAGCCAGACCTGCCCCGCCGCACAAGCCACCCTGTCCGGGCGAGCTGGACGAGGACGGGCCGGCCGGTGTGGGTGTGGGTCGCTGCCCGGCGATGGCGGTGGGCGTGGCCGTCGGCGGGATGGTGATACTATCCTGACCCTCGCCCTGCGGGACTACCTGGTAGGCCGTGCCGTCCAGGACGACGATGACGTATTGGCCCACGGCGAAGTACCTGCCCCATTCCGGGTGCGCGGCCAGCAGGTCGAAGTAGGCGTCGCTGCCGAAGCTCACCTTAACTGGGGTCATCTTCGTCGGATCGAAGGTGGTATCGGTCCACACTCCGTCGCGGTAGACGAAGGCCCTGTCGCCCACCTGTTTCACCTGCTCGTGAACGGTGCCACCGCTGGCGGTGTCCGCGCCGGCCAATTCGTTCTGCTCCTGCGCTTTCTCCACTGCCTGTGCGCCGGAGGCCGGGGCCGGTGCACGCCAGACCTCAGACTCGCGACGGGCGGTCTCTTCGCGTCCTTCCTCACTGAGGATGTCCACGTCTTCGTTGACCAGGAAAGATGTGTAGGGGGTCATGATCCCGTAGCGCACAGCCAGGTCCACGATCTCATTTACCAGTTCCCGCGATTCGCCGTGCAGGCGGATTTGCTTGAGCAGGTAGCCCACCTTGCGCGTGGCCCACAGCCTGGGGATGAAATCCGGGCCGCCGGTCTCACGGAAGGTCACGTCCTCGTAGGTGAAAGTCTGCCGCTGGCCGTTGACCTCCCCGCTGAGGGTGATGGTCGTCGGCCCGCCGTGGCTGTACCGCCCGGCGAGGACGAGCTGGCTGCCGGCGAACAGATCGGGCAGAGGATGCGGGTAGGTGTCCCTCACCCATACGTCGCCGAAGTCAATCTCGACGTCGGCCAGCAGGGGGGTGCTCACCTTGGCGTAGAAGGCTGAGACCTCTTCTTCGATGCTCTGGCCGGGGCGCACGTAGGCGCTGGCCCCTCGATGGCTCTCGGCGATGGTATCCAGCAGGATGGTGTTCACGTCGTTGCCCACGCCGAAGGGGAAGATGCGCACGTTGGGGCGCGCTGCGTCGGCCACGTTATCCAGGATGCGGTCGGTCTCCACCACGCCCTCGGTGGCCAGGCCGTCGGTGAGGAAGATGACGATGGTGGGCCGCTCGGCGTCGGCCATGCTCAGCGCCTCCAGCAGTGCGCGGTTGATGTCCGTGCCGCCCACGGCCTCCAGCTCCCAGACGAAACGCTCAGCCTGATCTCGCTCGCTGGCCGGGCGCAGGGAGTTGGCGTATTGGCGCACGCCGGTGCTGAAGGCGACGACGTTGAAACGGTCTTCAGGGTTGAGGTTATCCAACACGAAACGCAGCGCGTCTTTGGCCTGCTCGATCTTCTCCCCGCTCATCGAGCCAGAAGTGTCGAGGACGAAGATCACGTCCTTAGCCACCACCTCCTGCTCGTCCACCTCCACCTTGGGGGCGACCAGGAGCAGGAAGAAGCCATCCTCGTCTTCGTCGCCTTTGTAGCTGAGCAGGTTCAGGCCGATGTCCTCTTCCGAGACGGTGTAGTAGAGCTGAAAGTCAACGTCGGGGAGGACGTCGTACTCCTCGTAGCCGACGCTGGCGCTGTAGTCGCCCCGGCGGTCAATTGCCACTTTGTGGCTGGGGGAGTAGATGGCTTTGATGGCCTGGTCGGAGTGAATGTCCACGTGGATGCTGACCTCCTCGATGGGCTTCGAGGAGAAGCGCTCGGTGTCCAGCGGGTAGACGTAGCGCACCAGGCCGTTTTCCAGGGGCAGCACCTCGCTGTATTCGATCTCTACCCGTCGTTCGCCGCCGGGTTCGATGGGGAAGATGCTGGCCTGGAAAGTGTTGCGCCCGACGTACTCCAGCAGGGCGGGATCGCGTTGGCGGCGGACGATGTCCTCGTAGATCCGGCGGGCCTGGTCGCGTTCCAGGATCTTCCCCTCCCACTTCTGGCCGTCCACCCACATACCGAACTCGGAGATGGCGGCATCTTCGGGCAGGGGGAAGATGTAAGTGCCCTCCAGCGCCCACTGGGACTCGTTGACGAAGACCTGGTCCACGCGCGTGGTGGCTACCTGGCCCTCGATGGTCACCGTCACCTTGTGGTACTTGATGGCTAAGTTGACCGGGCCGGGCACGTCCGGCGGCGGGTCCACGATGACGATTCCGTCGGCGTGGGCAGGTCCAGCCCAGGTGAGGGCCAGGATCAGGGCGGTGAGCGCGGTGAGAATGAGTCTCTTCTTCATTGGAAACCTCCTGTGCGAATGAGCGAATGGGCGAATGGTGTTGTTTCGTGTTTTAGACGTAGGGGGCGGGGGAAAGGTTCCCTGTTCCCGATGAGGATTGCCTTTCCGGTGGAGGCGTGGTATACTGGTCGCGTGTCCAGCTCCCCTCTAACTCCATACGCATCAAGTTAAGGGGCAAAGGGAGCGAAATTCGCCGGTGTAGTGCCTTTTGCTACCAGCAAACCTCGCCTCGACAAGGTTCCACCCCCACCCCAACCCCTCTCAGGTGTAGGTTTTTCTGTCGGGGGCTAGTGCCCGATGCTCTTGAAGATTAAGACAATAATCGGGGGTAACTGCTCAGGCTACTTCTGTTAGCGATTGAAATCGCCTCTAGAGGGCTTGCAGCCGAGCGTCCACCTGCGTGGACGCGCCTGTCCACGCAGGTGGACAGC
>JAGGZG010000345.1 GCA_021162125.1 Anaerolineae bacterium | reverse complement strand
GATCTTCATCGCATCCCTCTATCTTCTCTCTCCGTCTCGCTGCTCTCCCATGTTCGAAAAGCCCATTCGAAGAGTCAGGAGCCCCGTTTTCTCCAGGGAAACCTATTATCAGTAGTTGAGAAGTCCGCCCCCCGCCCGGCGCTGAAGCGCTAGGCTCAGCAGCAGAAGCCTGCTGAAGCAGGCTGTGGTGGCCTCGGAGCCGCCGTTCACATTGGCGAAGGGTGCTTCAGCACTCTTGGCCTGCTCAGCCTGGACGTTCACGTCCAGGTGACGCGGCAGCAGCACTGACTTTTCTCAAGTACTGATTATCAGGGAATGTTTAGAGCACCGTCTGAGGGCTGTTCATCTCCAAAAAGCCGTTGCCGGTTTCCCGCACGCCCGCCCGATGGTGAACCATCGGCCTACGAGTAGGAAGCGTCAACCGACCGCCGATGAGGTGCGCCAGGCCATCGCCGAGCAGGCGAAGGGGATGCTGGAGCCGCCCATCAGCAACTTTGGTGTCAAGGGTATCCGCAAGGCGGCCAAGCGCGCGCTCAAGTGGCCCGATGTGATGGACGAGGACGCGCTGCGCTTCACGCTTCTCAACGCTTACATCTTCATTGACGCAACGGGCGGCACCGGCGGCGGCATCTTTCGCTACATGTTCAGCCGCTTCCTGCGCGAGGCCGCCGAGATCACGGGGGACGCACGTCTGAACGAGAGCGCCGACGAGTTCCAGCACATCGGCGACAAGTGGCAGGAGGTCGCGGAAATTTTCAAGCAGGGGTGGGAAGCCGCAGACCCGGTCGCCGTGCTTGCGGAGACGACGGCCCCGATGATGGAATTAGCCGATCTGGAGGAAGCGGCGTGGACACGGTTGCGAGAGTCGGTGTAGAGGGGTGCAAGGCGATAAGGGATAGCGCAGCAAATCCCTGGGGAGCACGAGGGGTATCCCCTCGCTTTTTCTCTCCCCCAACACCTTGTGGGTAGCGCCGACTCGTTGCGCTATCTCCCCTGCCAATTGCCGTTTGACAAAATCGCCCTTTTGTGGTAAACTCTCGCCAATCGAGTAGAGGATTGGAGAACGATGAATCTCTGTACGGTTATCACAGCGAACGACAAGCGACGCCCTAGCAAGAAGCCGGACCTTCCGTCTGGATAGTTGCGCATGGGCTGCATAATCAAAGGCGATCTATAGCCAGCCCCCAGACGGGGGCTGGCTCTTTTTATGCGCGATGGTTATTATACAATAACCCCATCGCGTTTTCATTTGCAGCGGGGCCAATAGTCCATCTGGATGGTTGCTTTCGGAGAATTACTCCATCATCTTAAGTCAGGAGGAGAACGCAATGAAGGACAAATTCAACAAAGTGGTACTGGCCTATTCCGGTGGCCTGGATACGTCGGTCATCGTGCCCTGGCTCAAGGAGAACTACGGCTGCGAGGTGATTACCTTCACCGCTAACCTGGGACAGGGCGACGAGGAACTGGTCGGGCTGGAGGAGAAGGCCATCGCCAGCGGGGCCAGCAAAGCGTACATCGTGGACCTGCGTGAGGAGTTTCTCACCGAGTACGCTTTCCCCACCATGCAGGCCGGGGCCATCTACGAGCGACTGTACCTGCTGGGTACCTCGTTCGCGCGTCCCGTCACCGCTAAGCACCTGGTGAAGGTCGCCGAGAAGGAGGGGGCCGACGCCGTCGCTCACGGCTGCACGGGCAAGGGCAACGACCAGGTGCGCTTCGAGCTGACCGTCAAGGCGCTGAATCCCACACTCCAGGTCGTGGCCCCGTGGCGAGAATGGGACATCCGCTCCCGCGAGGATGCGCTGGCCTACGCCCGCGCCCACAACGTGCCGGTGGCGGCGACGGAAAAGTCCATCTACAGTCGCGACCGCAATATCTGGCATCTGAGCCACGAGGGGGGCATCCTGGAGAACCCCTGGGTCGAGCCAGAGGAGGAGATGTTCTGCCTCACCGTCGCTCCAGAGGCCGCACCCGACGAGCCCCTCTACCTGACCGTTGACTTCGAGAAGGGCGTGCCGGTGGCCATTGACGGCGAGACCCTGGGGCCGGTGGAACTCCTCACCCGCCTCAATGAGCTGGGCGGTGCTCACGGCGTGGGCCGCGCCGACCTGGTGGAGAACCGGCTGGTGGGTATGAAGTCACGGGGCGTGTACGAAACCCCCGGTGGCACCATCCTCTACACCGCCCACCAGGGCCTGGAGCAAATCTGCCTGGATAGGGACACTTTGCATTACAAGGAAGTGGTGGCCCATCGCTACGCCGAGCTCGTTTACTTCGGCAAGTGGTTCACTCCTCTGCGCGAGGCGCTATCCGCCTTCGTGGCCAAGACCCAGGAGCGGGTGACCGGCACCGTGCGCCTCAAGCTCTACAAAGGCAGTTGTACCGTGGTGGGCCGCAAGTCGCCCTTCAGCCTCTATCGCGAGGACTTCGCCACCTTTGGTCAGGACGATGTCTACGACCAGAGCGACGCGGCGGGCTTCATCAACCTCTTTGGTCTGCCGCTCAAGGTCAAGGCCCTGATTGACCTGCAGAATGGCACTGTGGCGGAACTGGAAGCGCCCGACTACAGTGTGTTCAAACGGGATTAGGGGAGTAGGGAGTATGGCTCTCTGGGGAGGGCGTTTTGTAACGGAAACCGATGAGTTGATGAGGTGCTTTGGCGATTCTATCGGCTTCGACCGGCGGATGTACGCCGCCGACGTGCGGGCCAGTGTGGCCTACGCTGCTGCCCTGGCGCGGGCAGGTCTGATCACTATCGAGGAGCGCGACCAGCTCGTCGCCGGCCTGGAGCAGGTGCGCGCCGAATTCGACGCCGGTACCTTCCAGATCGAACCCGGCGACGAGGACATCCACACCGCCGTCGAGCGGCGGCTGGGCGAGCTGGTGGGGCCGGTGGCGGGCAAACTGCACACCGGTCGTTCCCGCAACGACCAGGTGACCACTGACCTGCGCCTGTACCTGCTGGATGAGATGGCTTCCCTGCGCGAGGCTCTGATCGAACTGCAAAGGGCAATCGTCGAGAAGGCCGAGGCCCACCTGGACGTCGTCATGCCCGGCTACACGCATCTGCAACAGGCGCAGCCCCTGCTCTTTAGCCACTGGCTGATGTCCTTCTTCTGGAAATTCCAACGCGACGGCGAGCGGCTGGCCGGCGTGGCGCGGCGCACGCGGGTCTGCCCCCTGGGATCGGGGGCGCTGGCCGGGCATCCCCTGGGCATTGACCGCCAAGCCCTGGCCGCTGAACTGGGCTTCGCCACCGTGAGCGAGAACAGCGTGGACGCGGTGAGCGACCGTGATTACGCCGTCGAGTTCCTGGCCTGGGCCGCCCTGGTGCAGGTCCACCTCAGTTGCCTGGCGGAGGAGCTCATCGTGTGGGCCAGCCGCGAGTTCGGCTTTGTGCAGGTGGACGAGGCATATTCCACCGGCTCCAGCCTCATGCCCCAGAAGAAGAACCCCGATTCCCTGGAGTTGATACGCGGCAAGAGCGGGCGGATGGTGGGCCACCTGGTGGGCCTGCTGACGACGTTGAAGGGATTGCCCTCGGCCTACGACAAGGACTTGCAGGAGGACAAAGAGGCTCTCTTCGACGCGATTGATACGTTGAAGATGGAATTACCCATCGCTGCGGGGGTGATCCGCACCCTGAAGGTGAACACCGCACGCATGGCCGCCGCCCTGGACGATGCCATCTTGGCCACCGACCTGGCCGATTACCTGGTGCGCAAAGGTGTGCCCTTTCGCCAGAGCCATCACCTGGTGGGTCAGGCCGTCCGGCGGGCCGAGGAGTTGGGTGTGTCTCTGAAAGAGCTCAGCCTGGCCGACTATCAGGAGATCCACCCGTCCTTCGCCGAGGACGTGTACGCGGTGTTCGACTTCCGGCGGTCGGTGGAGGCACGGGATACAGAAGGAGGGACGGCACCGGCGGCGGTGCGTGCCCAGATCGAGCGGGCAAGACAAATCAGCGAATCGGCAAATCAGCAAACTACCAAGTCATCCCCTGCTGAAAACATCAAAATGGGGTGATCCTTATGTGCTACCAACAGGTCGGTCTAGCTAGAGTTTGTCCAGTTTGCTTGCGCTTCCAACAGCGTAAGGAACTCGCGGGGCGTTACCACGCGCACACCCTTGTGTGTACCCAGCACCAGCAAATCCTGGTCACCGCTTACGATGAACCCGGCCTCACCCTCGACTGCGCAGGCCACCACCGGGTCATCTTTGGGGTCACGGGTGACGCCAGGGAGTCTCAGTGCCCCCGGCGTGACCAGCGCCAGCGTCTCGAGACCTTTCACGAACTGCGTGCACTCCTCACCCGACCAGCCCAAGCGGTCAACGATGCGTGGGTATTCCAACACTCGTCGCAGTTCGGCCAACAACGCCGGCGACGTGAGCAGCAGGAAATCCCCCCGTTGCCAGCGGCGGATGATCTGGGCCGGTGCTCCCAGGGGCGAGATGATTCCGCTGACCAGTGTGTTGGTGTCCACCACGGCGCGGATCATCGCTGGCCTCGCGTCGCTTCCCGTGCATCCTCGACCAGCGCATCAATCACGTCGGGGGGTACATCGGGGTTGCGCTCGTGGGCCTGTTCGACCAGCGCGTACACGTTCTGCCGGGCCTCAGCGATCCGCAGCCGCGCTTCGTCGCGACTTACACCGCAGCGCGTCACAACCTGTTGGATCAGCTCCTCGTCCCGCTCCAGTTGGCGTAACCGCTCCCTGGCGGTCACCAGAGCACGGTACTCATCAATGTCCACGATGGCGACTTCAGGGCGACCGTGCCGTGTGACCAAGACTCGCACATTGCGCTTTCGCACCTGGTCCAGAACCTCCCGCGTCCGGCGGGCCAGATCCGTTTTCGTCACTGTCAGTTCTTCCACCGGTGTACCTCCATAAAAAGTGTAAAATGAATATTTTGTGTATTATACACCATTTGCTAAGATAGGCAAACAGTGGTAATCAGGTAACTGCTCAGGCTACTTCTGTTAGCGATTGAAATCGCCTCTAGAGGGCTTGCAGCCGAGCGTCCACCTGCGTGGACGCGCCTGTCCACGCAGGTGGACAGCCAGCTTTAGCTCCTCAGGCGCG
>JAGGZG010000192.1 GCA_021162125.1 Anaerolineae bacterium | reverse complement strand
GGGCTGAGTAGCGTCGCCCCTTGCGGGCGACGCAGGCGTCGGGGGCAAGCCCCGACGCTACAATCCACATGTGCTAGCAGGCCGTTGGTGCGATCGAGCGCTCGTCTAGGGTGCTTCTAGCACCCTGGGGCCGCTCAGCCTGGGGCTTGGAGCCCCAGGCGAGGCCGGCCGCGAGCTTTTGGGAGGGTTTTCCCCAAGCTGCTGGCTTAACTTGATGCCCATGGGGCGACCGGCCGGTCGCCCCTACAGGGTGCAAACTTGCCCCAAAAGTGAAATACACCCGGGTAATCTCCAGCAGTTTGACGCTTTGGGCCGAACGGGGTATACTATGCCTGCTATTGAGACGAGAGTCGTCTGTGTTGTCTCCAAACGTAGGGACGCACCCTTGCGGTTGCCCCTCTGGGCAGGTACAGGGCCTGCCCCTACCCCACGGCGTTGGAAAGATACCGTCGTTTGCAGATGGGATCGAGTGACGTGATGCGCAGGATAGGATTGGTCGTCACAAATATAGTGTTACTCCTGAGCCTGCTCTCCCCGGTCCAGCTCTTGGCCCAGAACCAGGACGAGGACTCTTTCGTCGAGCAGTTGCTGGCACGTATGACTGTCGAGGAGAAAGTGGGGCAACTCTTTCTGGTGACTTTCGTGGGCAATGACCTGAGCGAGGGGTCGGACATCGTGGAACTGGTCACCCAGTACCACGTCGGCGGTGTGGTACTCCTGGCCTCGAACGAGAATTTCACCAACAACGAGGATACCCCGCGCCAGGTGGCCGAACTGACCAACGGGCTCCAGAAGTGGGCGTTCGTTGCCAGCCAGCCCCCCCAGGCATCGAGTGAAGGCACTGCCACACCGACGCCCGCCCCGACAGGACAGTTCATCCCCCTGTTCGTTGCCGTGGATCACGAAGGGGACGGCTATCCCTACACGCGCATCACTGGTGGGGTAACAGCCCTGCCCAATAACATGGCGCTGGGGGCGACCTGGAAAGAAAGCAATGCCGAGGCCGTCGGCCAGATTGTGGGGCAGGAACTGGCGGCGATGGGTATCAATCTGCTCCTCGGCCCCTCGTTGGACGTGCTGGACAACCCGCGTCCCGGACTGCGGGGCGACCTGGGCACACGCTGCTTCGGCGGCGACCCGTATTGGGTGAGCAAATTCGGGCGGGCGTACATCCACGGCGTCCACGTGGGAGGAAATGGGCGGGTGGCCACCGTGGCTAAGCACTTCCCCGGCAACGGTGGGAGCGACCGCCGCGCCGACGAGGAGGTCTCCACCGTCTCCAAGTCGCTGCAGGAGTTGCGCAAGGTAGAGCTGCCGCCTTTCATCGCCGTGACCGATCCGCAGGGCACGGATCCGCTGGCCGTCACCGACGCGCTGATGACCTCCCACATTCGCTATCGAGGCTTCCAGGGCAACATCCGCGAGACCACGCGGCCGGTGAGCTTTGATCCGCAGGCCATGCAGGCCCTGATGTCCATCCCGGAGCTGGGGAACTGGCGGGCTGCGGGTGGAGTGATCGTCAGCGACGCGCTGGGAGTGCCGGCGGTACGCAAACACTACGATCCCAAGCTGGAGACTTTCAACCACCGGCGCATTGCCCAGGAGGCTTTCTACGCCGGCAACGATCTGCTGCTACTTTCCCAGTTCGACCTCCACGATTCCTGGCCGGCGCAACTGGAGAACATCAAGGACACCATCACCTGGTTCCGCGAGCGGTACGTGAACGAGCCGAGCTTCCAGGCGCGAGTGGACGAGTCGCTGCGTCGCATCCTACGTCTGAAGCACCGCCTGTATCCCCGCTTCGCCCTGGATGCAGTACAGGTGGACCTTGAACAACTGGCGGATAAGGTCGGGCAGAGCCAGGGCGTGGTCGCCCAGATGGCTCAGGAGTCGGTGAGTCTGATCTACCCGGGACGGCAGGAACTCGACCGCCTGCCCCCGCCACCGGTCGTGGACGAAAATATCCTGATCTTCACCGACGACCGCCAGGCCCGCGATTGTCCCGACTGCCCGGCCTACGACTTCATCCCCCCGGAGGCGTTGCAGGACACCATCATCCAGCTCTACGGGCCGACGGCCAGCGGGCAGGTGGACCCGGCGCGGATTCACAGCCTGACTTTCAGCCAACTTATGGGATTCCTGGGGCTCCCGGTCCCCGGCAGTGAAGCAGAGAAGTCGAACGCCGACGTGGAGAGCCTGATCCGCACCGCTGATTGGATCATCTTCGCCACGTTGGATCATAACCCGCAGGAATACCCTCAATCCGACGCGCTTAAATCTTTCCTGCGCCTCCGCGCCGACACTATGCGCGGCAAGAAAGTGGTGGTGATCGCCTACAACGCACCGTACTACCTGGATACCACCGAGATCAGCAAGTTGACCGCGTATTATTGTGTGTACAGTAAAATTCCCGCTTACATCGAGGCCTCGGTGCGGGCCTTGTTCCAGGAATTCCCCCCCCAGGGAGCGCCACCGGTGAGTGTAGACGGAGTCAGTTACAACTTGATTGTCCAGTTGGAGCCGGATCCCGACCAGAGCATCCGCGTGATGCGCGCCGACGTGCCGGACAGCACAGAAGGGACGCCCGTTCCCGTAGAAATCGGTCTGGGAGATACGCTCAACCTGCGCACCAACGTGATTCTTGACCACAACGGCCATCCCGTGCCCGACGGCACCCCGGTTGAGTTCCGGTTCTACTACGAGGACGAGGGGCTGGAATCACGGCAGCCAACGACCACGGTGGATGGTGTGGCTCAGGTGGACATTGTGCTGGAACGGCCGGGGCAATTGGAAATCTCGGTCACCGGTTCACCACCAACGATGCTGGTGAACATCCTGGGCGACAAGCCGGCCATCATCGAGACGGTGGAGCCCACGCCTACGTTCACCCCCACGTCAACGCCTTCGCCGACGCCCTCGCCGACACCATCGCCGACACCATCGCCCACGCCCAGCCCCACACCTGTAGTGAATGGGACGAATGAGGAAATGCCACCAGTCGCCAGGCGGGTGGATGGTGCGATGTTTTTCATCTCGTTGTTGGGAATCGCAGTGGTGGGAAGTGCGTGCTTCGCCATCCAGTGGGTACGGGGACAGCCCCTGACACAGGGCTTGCGTCTGGGGTTGTGGACGGTGATCGCTGGCCTGCTGGCCTACGAACTCTACGCGCTGAACGCGCCTGGTGTGGCGCTGTTACAAGCCCGTTCCGGTCGCTGGGGTGTGACTCTGTTCTCGCTGACGGTGAGCTTCGTGCCCTTGCTGATCTCCCTCTGGCCACAGCGTTGGACTAAGCGGGCAGTGGAACTGTTCCGCACACGGGGTTAGGGACTGATGACCGTCACGGTTGGCTGGACAGCGGGGACGGTGGATGCACCGGCCGGCAGAGGCGAGAGCGGAGCCAGCAGGGTGGTGATCAAGGCGATGATCACCAGTCCCAAAGCGACGATGACCAACGTGCGATTCTCGCGCAGGGCGGCACGCCACTGGCCTGCGCCAGGAACGACGAGATCGGCTGACGTGCTCCGTCCCTGAGCTCCGGCCAGCAGTGCCTCGCGGAACTCGGCAACGCTCGCCGGCCGGTCGTCTGGATGCATGGCCATCGCCCACAGGATGGCCCTTTCGGTCTGGGGGGAAAGGCGCGGGTTCAGCTCGCGGGGCGCGGGCAGGGAATCGGGCTTGAGGAAGCGTTGTTTGGCGTCCACGGGTGGATGATTGGTCAGCAGGTGATAGAGGGTCGCTCCCAGGCAGTAGATGTCTGACCGAGCATCCGTGTGGCCAGTGTCCCCGCCGTACTGTTCCAGGGGGGTATATTGCACAGTACCGCGCCCTTGCAGGATGGTGATCGTCCGCGCGTCGTCCGGGGCCATCAGTTTGACCAGGCCGAAGTCCACCAGTTTAATCGTGCCCGCCGGGGTGAGTTTGACGTTGGCCGGTTTGATGTCACGGTGCAGAATAGGCGGATCCTGCCCATGCAAATAGATCAATGCCTGGCACAACTGGTCCGCCCAGGCAAGCACCTGTTCCTCGTCCAGAAACCGCCCACGCCGCCGGGCCTCGTCCATCAACTGCTTGAGGTCGCGGCCGGGGACGAAGTCCATCACCAGGTAATCGCGACCATTTTCTGAGAAAAAGTCGGAGACTTTAGGCAGGTTGGGATGATCCAGGCGGGCCAGGGTACTGGCCTCGCGGCGGAATTGCTCCTGGGCCTGTTCCAGGGCAGCCGGGCTGGCTCCGGGTTCGGGGATGACTTCTTTCACTGCGCACTGGCGGCCTTCCAGGCGCAAGTCCTCGGCCCGGTAAACCGCCCCCATGCCTCCCTGGCCTACCCGTTCGACGATTTTGTATCGGTCGCGCAGTACAGTTCCTATCGAAAGCGGAGCAAGTAGCATCTCGACCCTTCAGCCGTTTCAAATCGCGAGTCGTTCATTCTGCTTATAGCTTAACGCAGAACTCGTTTCTTGTCAACCCAAGTAACCCGCGGCCCAAATCCCAATGGCCAAATCCCAAATCCTAAAACGTGGGCGGCTTCTACACAACGCGCAGCACGTAACACACTCAGTTGCCCGACAGGTCCATCAACAGCAATGTTCTGCTTTCTCACATTTTTCAAATACGCTCAATTACGGAGGAAATTGCTTAGATGAAAACAACGGTATCCAGCGCAACGAAGACAGTGACCATCGCCGATGATCGGCCCACAGTGATCATCGGCGAGCGGATCAATCCCACGGGCAAGAAAAAGCTGGCCGCAGCCCTGTTGGAGGGCAGTCTGGACATTGTGCGCCAGGAGGCCATACGGCAGGTGGCGGCCGGGGCGGACATCCTGGACGTGAACGTGGGTGCGGCCGGGGTGGACGAGGTCGCCCTGCTGCCGGAAGCGATCAAAATCGTGATGGAAGCTGTGGATGTGCCGCTGTGCATTGACAGCGCCAACCCCGACGCACTTCAGGCCGCGTTAGAGGTGTACCAGGGGAAGCCCATCGTCAACTCGGTGAACGGTAAAGAATCCTCGCTTGAGCGAATTCTGCCGCTGGTGAAACAATACAACGCGGTAGTGATCGGCCTGTGTATGGACGACGAGGGTATTCCAGAGAACGACCCCGACAGACGGTTGGCAATCGCTAAAAAGATCGTATCGCGGGCGGAGGCGCTGGACATTCCCAGAGAGGACGTTTTGATTGACTGCCTGGCATTGACGTTGGGCGCGAATACCAAAGCCGGGCTGGTCACGCTGGAGGCCATGCGCAAGGTGAAGGCCGAGCTAGGGGTAAATCTCACCCTGGGCGCGAGCAACATTTCCTTTGGCCTGCCCGACCGCGAGCTGCTGACCAGCGCCTTTTTGGCCATCTGCATCGCTGCCGGACTCACGTGCCCCATCGTGGACGCGGCAAAGGTGCGCCCCGCCATCCTGGCCGCCGACCTGGCGCTGGGCAAAGACGATTACGGCCGGCGTTACATCAGGGCCTACCGCGCACGATTGAAGGCGCAGGCGGGCTAGGTAAGTGCCCGGCACTTTCCGCAAGTGCCGGGCACTTTTCGATCTCACCCCAGGTTGTGCACTCGCTTGACCGCAGCCAGCACATTGCTGATGTCCACTTCCGCCCGTGGCGACGGCCCCAGCGGATCCTCCACATCCTCGTCCCCCAACAGGCCCTTGAAAGTATCCAGCACGGCGTAGGCTAATACCTGCAGGTGATACCCCCCCTCCAGGGTGAAGACGATCCTCCCCGCGCAGAGCTCGTCCGCCAGCGCCTTGAGCCGCCGGGCCAGGGCTGCGTACCCAGGGATGGAAAGCAGCATCCCGGCCAGCGGGTCCGCCCAGTGAGCGTCGTACCCCGCCGATACGAGAATGAGCTGCGGCTGATAACGTCGCGCCAGGGGAGCCAGTATTTCGTCGAATATCCGCTCGTATCCGACGTCGCCCACCCCGCTGCGCAGGGGAACGTTGGCCGTGTAGCCCACGCCAGCACCGCGACCAATGTCCTGCCAGTGGCCGGTCCCGGGATAGTAGGGGTACTGGTGAGTCGAGAAGTAGAACACGGCCGGGCTCTCGTAAAAGGCATCCTGGGTGCCGTTGCCGTGGTGCACGTCAAAATCCACGATGAGAATACGCTCCAGGCCTCGCTCGGCCAGGGCGTAGTGAGCGGCGATGGCCACGTTGTTGAACAGGCAGAAGCCCATCCCCCGGCCGGCCAGGGCGTGGTGGCCCGGCGGACGCACCAGAGCGAACCCGTTGTCCACCGCACCGTCCAATACCGCCTCGATCAGGTTCACGAGTCCCCCCGCAGACATGAGCGCCGCTTCGTAGGAGCGGGGAGCCACGTAGGTGTCCAGGTCCAGATGACCGCCGCCCCGCTCCGCGACGCGGCGCACCTCTTCAATGTAGCGCGCCGTGTGGTTGCGCTCCAGCCGCTCCTGGGAGATGGGCGAGGCGGGGACTCTCTCCAGCCGATCCAAGGTGCCCGTCTCTTTCAGCAAGTCCATGATCGCCACCAGGCGCTCGTGGTTCTCCGGGTGACCGGATAGCGTATGCTCCAGATAGATAGGCTCGTAAACGTAGCCTGTGGTCATGTACACACCTCCTTGAATCGGGCGCAGAAGATTGCCTGCCGATCACACTTCAGTAGAAAATCACTCCCACAATCGCCGCGGCCAGGATGGCGAGGGCCGGGTGGATTTTCAAGAAAGCGACGGCGATGAAGGTGACCCCCGCGATCAGTGCTGTATCCCATCCCTTCACGGACTTGGGGAAGATGTCGTAGACCACCAGGGCCAGCAAGGCAACCACCGCCGGGCGCACGGCAATGAGAGTCGCCTGCACTTTGGGATGATCCTTGAACTGGAAGAAAAACAGGGCCAGCACCAACATGAGCGCGGCCGAGGGAACGACGATCCCGGTCAGTCCGGCCAGCGCGCCGGGCATGCCAGCTAATTTGTAGCCGACGTAAAGCGACATCTTGGTGGCGATGGGGCCAGGCAAGGCATTGCCCATCGCCAGCGCATCCACGAACTCCTCGGTACTCAGCCAATGGTGGGCGTCCACCACCTCTTCCTGCATGAGGGGAATCATGGACGGTCCCCCGCCGTACCCGAATAGGCCCACCTTAGCGAAAGCGATGAAAATGCGAAGGAGCAGCATTAAGACCTCCCGTAAATCAGCCTGATCAGCCGATTGAGCCGATTAAGCGGATGGGGGCGAACCCATTGGCTCCATCGGTTTAATCGGCTGACCCGCCCGACCGCTTATTTTCAGACAACGGCTCCAGCTCGACGATCACCCCGCCTGTCAGCCGGGCCAGCAGGTTGTAGACCAGCCCTACCAGCAGGATGACCCCGGCAATGGCCAGCCCGCTCAGCACCGAGGCGGAGACGATCAGCGCCGGGGCGAATACGGCCGACGACAGCGCCGGCGCTTGCAAAGCACGCAGAAGCGGCCCCAGCCTCAGCAGTTCAACGAGATTCAGCTTCAGAAAGCCCATATCTATTGCTGACCGGTTCTCCAGCCAGCGACGCAGGCCGGCCGCAACCTGGAGCGCGGTGAGGCTGCACACCAGGCCGGGGAGTACGCCGAGCACCGCGCCCAGCGCGCATCCCAGCCGGGCCAGGGGCAAAAGGTGAATGCGAGTCACCCTCCCGCAGGTTTGAAACCTGCGGGAGGGTTCGGGAGGGTTAGTCCCAGACGTATTTCTTGATCTGCTCACGAACTCGCTCCTCGTCCTGCCAATTGGCTACAAAACGCCGGTACGATTCCGGCATCGGAAATCGCTCACGGATGAATGTTTCGTCCTGCAAAGTCCCGGCCCGCTGGCCAGTCCACTCCAGATAGTTCGAGTAGGGCCAGTCTTCAGGCAGAGAGACCAGTCTTGCCTTCACCGGGTTCAGGTGTATGTAACGGCACAGGTGAATCAGGTACTCCTCTCGATCCACCCACACGTGGCGGAAGCGCCCCTCGAACAGGGTTCCCGTGCGCCCCTGCTGCCGATTCACGGCCTGCACGTAGGCGTTGAACAGCACGTTGATGAACTTGGATAACGGCTCGTCGGTCTCCTGTCTCAGCAGGAAGTGGTAGTGATTGGGCATCAGACAGTATGCGATTACAGCGACACCGTACCGTTCGGAGTAGCGCTTCACCAAGCGCAGGCAGTACTCGTAATTGCCGGGGTTGAAGAACAGCAGACCGTGCCCTGCGCCTCTGTTGTAAACGTGGTAGTAGAGTCCCCTGGCAAACACGTCACCTCGGTAGGGCATCGTTGTGCTCCTAACCCTCCCGCAGGTTCGGAACCTGCGGGAGGGTCATTTCCTCTCCAGCCGCTTGAGGCTACCGCGGGCAGCGAGGCGCACGACTTTCGGCGTCTGCGGGTCAGCGGCCAGAGCACGCAGGCCGGAGAGAACCTCCGCTTCTACACCGTCGTCGCGAGCCACGGCCGAGCAGCGGTCCCGGCGTGACCTGCTCAGAGATCACCCGGTGCAGCAGGGCGTTGCACAGTTCGGTGAAGCTTTGTGGCTCCAGTTTGTTGAGATCATATCGAGCCATCGGTGACCTCGCTTCCGAACCCTCCCGCAGGCTTGGAGCCTGCGGGAGGGTTAATCCACCCCCCAATCCCGCAGCAACTGCACGAACAGCCGCACGCCCACGCCGGTGGCCCCTTTCGGGGTGTAGGGATTGCGCTCCTTGTCGCTCAGGGCCTTGCCCGCGATGTCCAGGTGCGCCCAGGGCATCCCTTTGGCGAACTTGCTCAGGAAAAAGGCCGCTGTGATAGCCCCGGCGGGCCGGCCACCCACGTTTTTCACGTCGGCCACGTCGCTTTTGAGCTGCTCGCCGTACTCCTCGAACAGAGGCAGTTCCCACACCTTCTCCGCCGTTTTCTCGCTGGCGGCTTTGATGCGCGCCACCAGGTCAGGGTCGGTGCCCATCAGCCCAGTGGTGATTTCACCCAGAGCGACCACGCACGCGCCAGTGAGAGTGGCCACGTCTACTACCGCCTGGGGCTGATAGCGTTGCGCGTAGGCCAGGGCATCGGCCAGGATCAGACGCCCCTCGGCGTCGGTGTTGATCACCTCGATGGTCAGCCCGGAAAGCGACTTCAGTACGTCGCCCGGCTTGATGGCCCGCCCGCTGGGCAGGTTCTCCGTGGCCGGCATCAGGCCCACCACGTGCAGGGGGATGTCCAGGGCTGCCGCCGCGCGCAGCGCGCCCATCACCGCCGCCGCTCCGGCCATGTCCGACTTCATGGCGGCCATGTGCTCACCGGGCTTGATGTTGATCCCTCCCGAATCGAAGGTGATCCCCTTGCCCACCAGGACAATCGTGTCCAAATCGTCGCGCCCGGCGTTGTGCTCCAAGATGATGAACTTAGGCGGCTGCTCCGATCCCTGGGCCACGCCCAGCAGCGCACCCATCCCCAGCTCCGCCATCTGCTCGCGGTCGAGCACCTGGCAACGCAGTCCAAAGTCCACCGCCAGCTTCTGTGCGACCTCAGCCAGGGCGGTGGGCGTGGCGTAATTGGCCGGCTGGTTGACCAGGTCGCGGGTCATGCTCACCGCCTCGGCGATGGCCTGGCCTGCTCGCGCCCCTCGCTCAACGACGGGCACCCTCTCCGTGCTGAACTCGACCAGGGTCACCATTTCGACGTCGGGACGTTCGTCCTCGTCGGGTTCGGTCTTGTGCTGGCGGAAACGATACGAAGCCAGGATCGTGCCCTCGACCACGGCCTGGGCCGCGTCCTCCAGGTCGAGACCGGCGCGTCCACCGCCGTGTACGATGGTGCTGAAGCGGGTGACGCCCAGTTCGCGGGCCTTCTTCGCCGCCGCGCCCGCCGCCTGGCGCACCCCGTCCAAATCGAACTTCTCTTCCTTGCCCAGCCCGACGACGAGCACGCGCTGCGCCGGGATCGCGCCCGCCGGATACAGCACCGCTGTCTCATTGCGCTTGCCGCGAAAGTCGCCCGCTGCGATGAGGGCGCGAATCTGCCCGCCGAGGGCCTTGTCCACCGCGCCGGTGGCTCCGCCCGGCTCGGTCACCCCCTCGAACAGATTGACCACGATAAGCGGCACGTCCTCCGCCTGGATACCTCCCGCTTTTACTCGAATCTCCATACCTCTCTCCTTTTCCGGTTCTTCGCGGATTCGTGGGGCTATCGCCGGAAGGCCTGGACGTGAACGTCCAGGCTAAGAGAACGAAGGGCGCTAGAGCGCCTTGAGCCCGCTTCAGCGGGCTTTGTCCTTTCAGCCCGATGCTTGAGCATCGGGACGCCAACTATCCGCGAGAATTATTGGGTGTTGTTTGAGTGTCATTCTGAGCGCGACGCGCGAAGCTTGTCTTGAGCCATGCCCTGAGCGCAGGCGAAGAGGAAATCGAAGGGAATCCCGTTTACTGCAAACGACAACCCGTCAATTCAGCCTTGACAGACTACTAGACATCGGAGGCATGAAAGGCGGGATGCCAGGGCGAGGGCAGGCATAGGAACTCCACCACTCGCAGGTCGAAGAAGGCCTGGGCGTTGGCTGGCAGCATGACCAACGCGGTGTCGGCTCCGTGGCCCGTGCCGGCGACAGCGATGCACGGCTCGTCGGTGCGCACCAAACCGGCGTCAGCGGCCATCACCGCCATCTCCGCGCAGACTTTCACCCCCTCGCTGAAGTTGCGCAGTGTGTAGGCGATGATTTCCTCCAGCTCGTAGGTGCCCAACTTCTTGCGCACCGCCCGCCCCATGCCACCAAAAGCGTGCTGGCAGGTGAGGATCGTCGCCCCCGTCGCCTCGATGGCCGCCCGGTTCTGCGGGGTCAACTCCTGGGTATTGGGCTCGCGGAAGCCGGCGGAATGGGTGATCACTATCAGGTTAAAGTCCTGGGCCAACATCCGCGCCGCCTGAGCGCCGGTCGCCCCGGAGGTAGTAGCCACCAGGATGGTGTGAATGCCCAGCTCCGCCGCCCGCCGACGTGCAATTTCCAGAGTGCGCGAGGTGTTGGCCGGCCCTGGCTCATCGAAGTACACGGTTGTCGCTGTGATT
This sequence comes from Anaerolineae bacterium, assembly GCA_021162125.1. Lineage (GTDB taxonomy): Bacteria > Chloroflexota > Anaerolineae > JACIWR01 > JACIWR01 > JACIWR01. The sequence goes on along the minus strand of JAGGZG010000192.1, from coordinate 7,554 downwards.
TCGGACATCTATCTCTCCTTATTTAAGGTAAATCCTGTTCTTCCGGTTTTTGTGCCCACACCAGGTCGTAGCATACCTGCCAGCGGTTGATCTTAACGCAGGTCAGGCCCAGTGATTCCAACAGCGCGCGCAGCGCCGGGCCGGAGAACGCCTTACCGGGCATGAGCCGCGCCTCCCAGTTGACCCGGTTGGTGACCAGCAGCACTCCACCGGGACGCAGCACACGGGCCATCTCCCGCAAGGCCGCGGCGGGATTCGCCAGGAATTCCAGGGCTTCGAGGCAGGTGACTGCGTCGAATGTGCCGTCCGCGAAAGGCAAACGGGCCGCGTCCTGCCGGATGAGGTGCAAGCGAGAGCCATGATGCCGCGCTTTGCGCCGCGCCAGATTCAGCATCCGCCGGGAGAGGTCCAGTCCAATCACTTGCCCCCGGAAATCCGTCCGGCGCAGAAGGGCCAGCGGCAGTCGGCCGGTGCCGGTGGCCACGTCCAACACGAGTGGCGTGTGAACATCGCGGAGCGCTTGCAGGAGAGGCAGGGCCAGGAAGTAATCGTCATCGCCGGGGTTAAACCGCTTGATCGCGTCGTATCTCCCGGCCGACAAGTCGTAGAGCCAGGCTACCACCCGTGGGCCAAGATAAGCGCCCTCGGTGGTGACCAAGAGCCAATAGAGAATCAGCGCCAGGGCCAGGGATAGAGCGATTGCCAACCAAACCATTCTGCTCAGCCAAGTTCAAGTGACGGTCACCTCAGAGGTGACCGTCACTTAACGGCCACAGCCACTACCAACATCTCAACCAACAGCAGAGGCTGAGTCCAGCGCAGGTACCATCTCACCCGCGCGGTGGAATCACCGAGGTGGGCCTGGGCCGCCATCTGTGCCAACAGCAACAGCCCACCAATTGTGGCCGCCACAGGTCGTCGCCATAGTACCAGGAGTGCCAGCGTGGCCACTTGTCCCCCGTTGAGCAGGAACAACGTGCGGCGGTTAACGGCGAGGGGCAGGCCCAGGGACGCGCCGTAGGCGATGGTGTATCCCACCCCTGCCAGTGCCGACCGCGCAGTGAAAGTCGCCAGGATTCCGTGGCCCAGCAGCCAGGGCAGGCCCATCTCCATCACCGCCCGCAGCCACCGCGAGGGCGGTGCGCCGGGCGAGCGGACGAGCAGAGCCCACAGGGCCACTCCCAGAGCCGCCAGTGAGAGGGTCACTGCCTGCCGGCCCAGCATTGTCGAGAGGACGGCGAGCAGGGGCAGCATCACTACCAGGCTCGTGGCATGTCCACCTAAGCAGGGTGCAAATTCCTCCCGTATCCAGACGCGCACCCGTCCTAACCAGGAGGCGAAGCGCCGCCCGGGTGAACCCGGGGCGGTGTACGGTAAAGCGGGCACGCGCTCACCCCTCGCCGGCAGTCGCCGGCCATCCAGCACCAGCAGCCAATCGGTCTCGGCGATGAGCGTCCACAACGCACCCCACAGCGGATCGGCGACGAAGGCGGCCAGCAACAGAGCCAGCACCGTCTGCCAGCGCGCGGCCAGCCCTCCCGAGGCCACAGCTCCGCAGAGCATCGCCCAGATCGGGCCCACCAGCGGGAGCGGGCGTGCCGCTCGCAATCGCAGATCAATCAATCGCCCTAGTGCAGAACGTGGTGACTTCCCCTCGATTTCCAGCTTTTCCCCTCCTGCAGGTGCCCGTCACTTCCAAAGTGATGGGCACCTCACTGTCAGGTGCGGGTGAGGTAGATACCTGTGAAGATCAGGGCCGCGCCGCCGATGACCCACAGGGTGATAGCTTCCCCCAGGAACAGCCAGCCGGTGAAGGTGGCAACCACGGGGGTGAGATTGGAGTACACCGCCGTGCGTGCTCCTCCGACGCGGCTGACTCCCAGGTTCCACACCACGTAGGCCAGGGCGATGGCCAGGACGGACGAGAAAGCTAACCCACCCCAGCCCTGCCAGGAGACCGCGCCCCAATTTTGTTCTCTCAACGCGGGGATGGCGTAGAGCACGATGAACGGTGTGCCGGTGGACATGGCCAGGGCGGTGACTTTCAGGGGGGAGTAGTGGGCCAGCAGTGAGCGGGAGAGGATGGTGTAGCCGGCCCACAGCATGGCCGCGCTCAGGATCATGAGATTGCCCGCCGTCGTCTCGCCGGCCAGCCCCACTTCCTCGCCGCAGCCGAGCACGATCAGAGCGATGCCCGCGAAGGATAGGAAAATCCCAACCCAGGCCCGCGCGCCGATGCGCTCAATGCGCAGCAGGGTGCCGATGAGTGGCACAAAAACGGGAATGGTGGCCAGGATCAGCGAACCGTTGCCGGAGGTGGTGCGATGCAGGCCGTTGATGAAGAGAAACTGGTAGCCAGCGTTCCCCACCAGGCCCAGAACGAGGAATCGCCAGCCATCCCCGGAATCCGGGCGCACGTTCTTTTCGACGAGCCACAGGGCCGTCATGATCAACAGGCTGGCCAGTGAGAAGCGCAGAGCATTGAAAGCCAGGGGTGAAAGCTCAGCCAGGGCCGTCTTAACCACGGTGAAGTTGACGCCCCAGACGAAAGCCATGCCCGCAAGAGCCAGGTCAACCGCGCTCAGGGTACGTTGTGGAGATGGAGGGACAGGGTTGCTTGTGGACACAAATCCTCCGTGAGAACTGACGTGTGCGCTGTGCGTGGTGGCAGGCGAGCGGTCATTCGGCCTGATCAGGCGGCTCCAGTTCCAGCACCAGTTTGATCCCATGGCGGACAAATCCGTGCGCCTCGTAGAACTGGTGGGCACGGGTGCGGCGAAAAGCGGAGGCCACGTCCACTACCGCGCAGCCAGCGGCGCGCGCTTGGTCAACAGCCGCCCTTAGCAGCGCGCTACCAACCCCGGACCCCCGCGCGCCTTCGTCCACGACCAACTCGTCGAGGGTGAGCACCGGCGCGGCGTGGTGCAGTTGCGGTACGACGTGGAAGCCTACCAGACCCACGATCTGCCCCTCGTCCTCGGCGAGCAACGTGACGCAGACCGGGTCAGCCAGGACCGCTCGTGCCCCGGCCTCCCCGGCCTCGTTTTCCACGTCATAGTCAAGCTGGGCGACCAGCCGCAGGATACAGGGGATGTCGGCTTCGGTAGCCCGGCGGATGCGCATTGCCGTTCCTCTCACCCGGCTCAGTACGCGCGGGCGAAGACCGCTCTCTCGGTGGCCTCTTTGCCGCAGACCACGCAGCGTCCTGGCCCGACCCCTCCCTGGTCAAGGGGGATGCAGCGGATGGTGGCTTTGGTCTCGTCTTTAACCTTGTCTTCGCATTCCGCGTCGCCGCACCAATACGCCAGGGCAAAGCCGTTGACCACTGCCGTCTTCAATTCCTCGTAAGTCGCCGGCTGGAAAGTATTCGCCTTCTGGTACTGCCGGGCCCGATCCAACATATCGGTCTGGATGGTGGTCAGCATCTGCGGGACGCGCTGGGCCAGGGCCATCATCGGGGCCACGGACTTTCCCTCGCGGCCGGCGACGTCGCGCCGGGCAAGTACCACCTGATCCTGAGCCACGTCGCGGGGGCCGATCTCGATACGCAAGGGCACGCCACGCATCTCCCACTCGTTGAACTTCCAGCCCGGCGAGTACTCCTCGCGGTCGTCCACCTTGACCCGCACGCCGGCGAGGGTGGCTTTTACCTTCTCGGTGGCCTTCAGAACTTGGGCCTTCTCGTCCTCGTTGCGCCAGATGGGGACGATCACCACCTGGAAGGGAGCCAGTTTCGGCGGCAGGATGAGTCCCTGGTCGTCGCCGTGGACCATGATCACCGCGCCCAGGATGCGCCAACTGACACCCCAACTCGTGGTCCAGCAATACTGAAGCTCGTTGTTCCGGTCCAGATACTTGATGTCGAAAGCTTTAGCGAAGTTCTGGCCCAGATTGTGGGAAGTACCGGCCTGCAAAGCCCGCTTGTCGCCCATCATGGCCTCGATGGTGTAGGACGTGTCCGCGCCGGCGAACTTCTCGCTCTCACTCTTGCGGCCCTTGATCACTGGGATGGCCGCGTCGTTCTCGGCGAAGTCGGCGTACACGTTCAACATGCGCAGCGTCTCCTCCTGAGCCTCCTCGTAGGTGGCGTGGGCGGTGTGCCCTTCCTGCCACAGGAACTCGGTGGTGCGCAGGAACAGGCGGGTACGCATTTCCCAGCGAACGACGTTGGCCCACTGATTGATGAGGATGGGCAGGTCGCGGTAGGACTGTATCCACTGGGCGTACATGTGCCCGATTATGGTCTCCGAGGTGGGCCGCACGACCAGAGGTTCTTCTAGCTTCTTGCCCCCTCCGTAGGTGACCACGGCCAGCTCCGGCGAGAAGCCCTCCACGTGCTCCGCCTCTTTTTGCAGGAAGCTCATCGGGATGAACAGCGGGAAGTAGGCGTTGACGTGGCCGGTGGCCTTAAAGCGGCGATCCAGCCCATCCCTGATGTTTTCCCACAGGGCGTAGCCATAGGGGCGGACGACCATGCAGCCCTTCACCGGGGAGTAGTCCGCCAGTTCCGCCCGCTGGATAACGTCGGTATACCAACGCGAGTAGTCCTTGCTCCTCGGAGTGATTTTCTTGGCCATTCTATTTTCTCCTCCTGAAGTGTCCTCAAATCCCCGATCACACAGCGTCGAATCACGCCCCCGGCCGGGGGCGGAGAGGGATAGGGACAGGCGGCCATCCTCGCATGGTCGTTACCTCCGTGGTCAGAATAACTACATGGATTCCGGTGCGGTCATGCCCATAAGATGCAGGGTGCGAGCCAGGACGATCTTGACCGCGTGGGCCAGCTTGAGCCGCGCGCGGCTGATCTCTGCGTCGGCGGGATCGGACGAGACGACGCGGCAGTCGCGGTAAAAAACATGGAAAGCAGCAGCCAGGTCCTGCGCGTAATAGGTCAGATGGTGAGGGGCCAGGTTCAATGCGGCCTGCTCGATAACCTCTGGCAAAAGGAGCATCTGGCGGATCAGGGCCAGCTCCGACGGGTGGGTGAGCAACGAGACGTCACCACCCTCGGACGTAATGCCCTGCTCTGCCGCGTAGCGCAGAATGCTGGCGATGCGCGCGTGGGCGTACTGCACGTAGTACACCGGGTTGCGCTCCGATTGCTCCTTGGCCAGGTCCAGGTCGAAATCCATCTGGCTATCGGCGGAGCGGGAGAGCAAGAAGAAACGCACCGCATCCGGCCCCACCTCGTCAACGATCTCGCGCAAAGTGACGATCTCGCCTTTGCGTTTGGAGAGGCGCACGACCTCACCGCCGCGCTTGAGGGTAACCAGTTGGTAGATGAGCAGGGTGAGTTGGTCGGGATCGAGTCCCAGGGCCTGCATCATGGCCTTCATACGCGGGACGTGACCCTGGTGGTCCGCGCCCCACACGTCAATCACCCAGTCAAAGCCCCGCACGACGAATTTGTGATAATGGTAGGCGATGTCCGAGGCGAAGTAGCCCGGCTCGCCGTTGGAACGGATGATCACCTCGTCCTTATCAGCCCCCAGCCGGGTGGCAGCGAACCACACCGCACCCTCACGGGTGAACAAGTAACCTCCCTGGCGCAGGATGGTCATGATGCGGTCAAAATATCCCTCGTCGTACAGGGTGCGCTCGGAGAACCAGCCATCGTAGTAAATCCCCAACGACTCCACATCCTCGCGGATGCAGGCCAGCGCCTTGGCCAGACCCAGGTCGCGCAGAATGGGCACCGCTTCTTCACGCGGCATGTGTAGGTACTTGTCGCCTTCCTCGGCAGCTATCTCCCGCGCCCAGTCCTCGATGTAAGAGCCCGGATACCCCCCCTCAGGGAGAGGCTCGTCCCGGCCCAGGGCCTGCGCGTAGCGCGCATAGACTGTCTCGCCGAAGAGGTTCATCTGCGTGCCCGCGTCGTTGACGTAGTACTCGCGCTGCTCGTCGTAACCAGCAGCAGCCAGCACGTTAGCAATGCCATCGCCCAGCACCACGTTGCGCGCGAAACCGATGTGTAGCGGCCCGGTAGGATTGGCGCTGCCGTATTCCACCTGCACCTTGTGCCCCTGCCCCAGGCCGATATTCCCCCAGGTCTCACCGGTGGCCAGGATGTCCTCCACCTGTTGGGTCAGCCATTGCTGGCTGAGGGTGATGTTGATGTAACCGGGGTGGGCGATCTTTACCTGGCCGATGGCCTCGAGTTGGGGCAGGCGTTTGACTACCTGCCTGGCGATTTCCATAGGGGCCATGCGCGCCAGGCGAGCCATCTGCAAGCAGACCGGGGTGGCGTAGTCGCCGTGCTCGGCCTGGCGGGGATGTTCCAGAGTAATTTCGGGCACGTCGAATTTGGGCAGATCGCCTTTGCGCTGCGCCTTCTTGATGGCCTGAGCAATCAAGCCAGTGAGGTCATCTTTGATCACGAATGGTCTCCCTCTTCGAGAAGCTAGCAAAACGCGAGGGCAGTTGCCTGGGCCCTCGCGTCGTTGTCCACCGGTCCAGTGGACTTAATTGTATCGGATTTTCGTAAATTGGGCAAGTAGGTTAACCTCCCGCAGGCTCGCAGCCTGCGGGAGGTTGTAGGGCGGGGTCTCGCCCCGTCTGTCGGACCGCGGACCCGACTTTGAGTTGGTACCACTGGCCCGGTATCAGTGTAACCGATGCCTGATCCAGGAAAGTGTACTCCCGCGTCAACTTGAGCTTCCTCCAAGCGGGGATGTACGTCACGCTATAGCCGGTGGGGTTGTCACCCCAGTCAGCCACTCCAAAGCCCAGGGCGATGGCGTGGTCCTGCTGGTTCATGCTACTCCCCAGGCGATGGGGTGGGAGCCAACAGCTTGAAGACGGGCACCCAGGGGTAGATCACTGCTCCATCGGTAGTGTCAATCGTTAGCTTGAAATACACGCCGCTGCTATCGTATGCCCACCCCAGAATGCCGTGGTTCCAGCCACTTTTGAAAGCCCTGGCAACCAACTTGTCGTCCGTGGTATAAATCTTCACTCCCCCGCTGCCGGGGCTGGCGTAGAACTGTCCATTAGGCGCATCATACCTGGGGGCCCTGGTTCTTGGCTCCGGCACGACCTGGTGAGGGATGAGGGCCAGCAGGTCATCCACGGCCGCGTCCCGGCCGGGCAGGGGCAAGAGGAGCATGTGTGAGGTGTCCCCACCCAACGTGATGACGTGTCGTCGTGCAGCACCAACTCCTCTCTCAAGCACATATACTTGACCGGCCTGGAAGAGCAGAGCCTCTGCTCCTTGCAGATCGGTTTCAGAGAACCACACCAGTGATAAGTCTGTCGTGACCATGTTGTCCAAGTCATGAGTGTCTACCATATAGTAGTGATCAATCGCACAGTACACGAGCAGCAAGTCATCGGTGACCCACTGTGTCGCCGACACACAGTCTACAACCACTCTCTCTTTTTGTCCCGTTGCCACGTCCAGAATATAAGGTTCTCCGCCAATATAGAGAAGAAGCCTGGTGCCCCCAGGCGAGAGCCACCCACCCCCTTCGCCTCGCTCTGCAGAAGCCACCAGTTCGACCTGACCGACGACCTCGTCGAGTTGGTCGCATTGCGCGCGGCGGGTGGGCTCCGGGG
>JAGGZG010000305.1 GCA_021162125.1 Anaerolineae bacterium | reverse complement strand
GGCTGTGGTGGCCTCGGAGCCGCCGTCCACATTGGCGAAGGGTGCTTCAGCACTCTTCGCCTGCTCAGCCTGGACGTTCACGTCCAGGCGACGCGGCAGCAGCACCGACTTTTCTCAAGTACTGATAATACCAGGAGAGCCGACTTCAAGGAGGCTAACCAATGCGACATGTCATCGTAGGTAACGGTGTGGCCGGAGCAACGGCCGCCGCCGAATTGGCCCGCCGCCAGGCCAGAGAAGTCGAAATTTACACCGCCGAGCGGCATCCCTATTACTTCCGACCCCGTCTCCCCTACTTCCTGGCCGGCGAAATATCACAGGAGGACCTGTACGTGCACCCTCCCTCCTGGTACGAGAAAAGAGGCATCAAAGTGCATCAGGAGAGCAGAGTGATGCGTCTCATGCCTGACCAGAAGCGCATCCTTCTGGCCGACGACACCGAGGTACCGTACGACCGTCTCCTGTTAGCCACTGGCGGAGTCTCCTTCGTCCCGCCCATCGAGGGAGCAGAGAAGAAAGGCGTCTTCACTTTGCGCACCCTGGACGATGCTCTAGCTATAAGAGAGTACGCCGCCCGCTGCCAGGAAGCCGTGGTCATCGGTGGGGGATTGCTGGGTCTGGAGGCAGCCAGAGGGTTGAAAGTACTGGGTCTCTCCGTCACCACGCTGGAATTTTCCCCTCGCCTGCTCCCTCGCCAGCTTGACGACGAAGGAGGGGCCATCTTTCGACGCCTCATCGAGGGACTGGGCATCGGGGTCGCCCTCAAAGCCGAGACCAAAGCCATCCTGGGAAATGGCGAGGTGAGGGGAGTGGTCCTGAGGGATGGACGAGAGTTTCCCGCTCAGATGGTACTCATCGCCACCGGGGTGCGATCTAATGCCGGGCTGGCCGCCGAGGCGGGCCTCCAGGTGGAGAGAGGTGTGGTGGTGGACGAGCGTATGCTTAGCGATGCACCCAACATCTACTCTGCCGGGGATGCTGCTTCTTTTCGAGGCCGTTCCTGGGGCATCATACCAGTGGCCCGATCCCAGGCCCTGGTAGCGGCGGCTAATATGGCCGGAGATAATGTCCTTTACGAAACAGTGGTGCCCTCCAACACCCTCAAAATCGTGGGCATAGACCTGACCTCGGCCGGCACGGTGATGCCCGAGGGAGAGGAGTTCGGGGAAATCCGCCGCTCCGACCCCGAGGCCGGCGTCTACAAGAAGCTGGTATTAAAGGATGACGCTTTGGTAGGGGCCATCGTCATCGGTGACAAAGCCCTGGCCAGGAAATTAGAACGCATGGTCATCCGTAAAGCCAAGCTAAGCCGTGAGGAGGCATTAAATGCCAGCAGTTGAGATCAAGCCCGATGTCTATTGGATAGGGGTGAACGATAGAACGACCGACCTCTTCGAGGGCCTGTGGCCGATCACCGAGGAAGGGGTTTCCTACAACGCCTATCTGATAAACGACGAGAAGAAGGCCATCGTTGACCTGTCCAAAGCGCTGAAAACGGATGAGTTCTTCGACCGCATCGCCGAGATCGTGGCCGTCTCGGAAATTGACTACGTGGTCATCAACCACATGGAGCCGGATCACACCGGTGTGCTGCGCACCCTCAGAAAGATAGCCCCGGGCGCAACCATCCTGGGTTCCGCGAAGACGAAGAAGATGCTGGAGTCCTTCTACGGGATCACCGAAAAGGTCAGAGTCGTCGAGGACGGGGAGGCGCTCTCCCTGGGCCGGAGGACGTTGCAGTTCTTCTCCACGCCTTTCGTGCACTGGCCAGAGACGATGATGACCTTCGAGACGTCACACCGCATCCTCTTCTCCTGCGACGCCTTCGGCAGCTACGGAGCCCTGCGCGGCGCCATCTTCGACGATGAGTGCAAGGACCTGGGCTTCTACCAGAAAGAAGCGCTCCGCTACTACGTCAACATCGTGGCCAAATTCAGCAAACCGGTGCTGAAGGCTATCGGGAAACTGGCCGACGTGCCGGTGGAGATCATAGCCCCATCCCACGGGCTCATCTGGCGCAAGAATCCCCGACTCATCGTGGACCTCTACAAAAAATGGGCCGAATACGCCAGCGGCGAGACCGAAGCGGGAATAACGCTCATCTACGGCTCGATGTACGGTAACACCGAGACGATGATGAACGCCGTGGCCCAGGGCATATCTCGCGTGGGGGTGCCCCTTGAGATTTTCGACGCGGCGAGGACCCACGTCAGCTATATCCTCCCTTCCCTGTGGACGAAGGCAGGGGTGATGGTTGGCGCTCCCACCTACGAGGGCACACTGTTCCCGCCAATGGCCCAGGTGCTGGAGATGGCCACGCTCAAGCGCGTGCTGAACAAGAAGGTCGCCATGTTCGGCAGTTACGGATGGAGCGGTGGGGCGCTAAAGCACCTCAAGAAGATCATAGAGCCCGTGAGGTGGGAGATGGTGGACTCGCTCGAGTTCGTGGGCAAGCCCACCGACGAGGACCTCAAAAAGGGAGAGGAATTCGGGGCCAGCTTCGCGGAAATCATAAAAGCTCAAGGGTGAGGCCCTCGTCCTCCGAGCCGGTACTGGTAAGTAAGTTAAGGTTACTACTCAGGCCAGCGGTTGAAACCGCGCCTGAGGAGCTAAAGCTGGCTGTCCACCTGCGTGGACAGGCGCGTCCACGCAGGTGGACGCTCGGCTGCAAGCCCTCTAGAGGCGATTTCAATC
>JAGGZG010000113.1 GCA_021162125.1 Anaerolineae bacterium | reverse complement strand
GCGGTGCCTTCACAGGAGCGGTCACTACCGTCTCCGCCTGTGCCGAGATCGGCCGGCCGGACACGCGGTCAATGGCCGCGATCAACTCCCCGGCGCTCTGAAAGCGCTCTTCCCGGTCTTTGGCCAGGCAGCGGTTGACCAGAGCCTCCACCTCGGGGGGGATGTCCGCGCGCTGCAACCGCAAGGAGGGCACCGGCTCATTGAGATGTTTGAGGGCCACGGAGATAGGGCTGTCGGCGTCGAAGAGCACCCGGCCCATGAGCATCTCGTACAATACCACACCCAGCGAGTACAAGTCCGAGCGATGGTCCACCTGCTGCCCCATGGCCTGCTCCGGGGAGATGTAATGCGGCGTGCCTACCAGGTATCCACTGCGGGTGAGGGCCGAGAGATCAGCGACGTGCGCGATCCCGAAATCCATCACCTTCACCGTGCCATCGGGTTCGATCATCAGGTTCTGGGGCTTGATGTCGCGGTGAACAATCCCCCGGTGATGCACGGCTGCCAGTCCCTCGGCTACCTGGCGAGCGATGTTCAGGCTGCGGTCCACGTCTAAGGCACCCTCTTCGTTGATGATGGACTTCAGCGTACGGCCTTCCACGTACTCCATGACCAGGTAGTGCCGCCCGTTCTCGACGCCGTAATCGAAGACCTGGACGAGGTGGGGATTGGAAAGCCCGGTCAGCAGACCAGCCTCGCGCTGGAATCGCTTGACGACCTCTGGGTCTTTCGCTATGTGAGGGTGCACAACTTTGACGGCCACGATTTGGTTGGTGCGCAGGTTGCGAGCCAGGTACACAGTGGCGATTCCACCGCTGCCCACTTCGTCGTAAATCTTATACAGTCCCTTGATCACTTGCCCGATCATGGCTGCCCCTTTCTCGACCACGTGACCAGTCACGGTCCTACTCGTGCCCCATACCTCAATGTGGGTTCAATGTGATTATACCACCTGACCCAGCCGATGGCAAGTACCCCAAATCGGCGAGAATGTTTGACAAACCCGATTATCCATGATAATATTGGGCCACTATCGCCTGGTTCACCTGACACGTCGCTCAGGCAAGAACGTCTCGCTGCCAACTGGATAGATAGAAACTTCAGAGGCCGGTCTATGCGTAAATGGGTTGCAAGTGGTACAAAGGTCCGCCTGATGCTCGAGTCACTGTTGTGGGCGTTCACTCCCCTGTTTGCGACCGTGCTGGCCCTCCTGGTCGGCGCGGTCATGTTGCTTTTGCTGGGTGCAAATCCGATCGAGGCTTACTCGGCGATGGCGAACGGAGCCTTCGGAAACCTCAATTCCCTGGCCGATACCCTGGTCAAGGCAACCCCCCTTCTTTTCGTGGGGCTTGGCATCTGCATTGCTTTTCGCGGCGGAGTGCTTAACATCGGCGGCGAGGGGCAATTGGTGGCCGGGGCAGTCGCTGCTACGGCGATGGCACTCTCCCTGTCCCAATGGCCCGGCTGGGTCATCATCCCTTCGTGTCTGACGGTGGGCTTCCTGGCCGGGGCGATCTGGGGTGGCATTGCCGGCGCGCTGAAAGCTTACCTCAACGTCAACGAGATCCTGAGCACCATCATGCTAAACATGATCGCGGTGCAGGGGATGAACTTCCTCTTGCGCGGCCCCATGATGGATCCCATGCAGGTTGAAGCGGGGTCCTTCATTCCCCAGACGGCCCGTTTCTCAACCGCTACCGACCTGCCGCGCCTGGTGCCCACCCGCCTGCACGCGGGCACAGCCCTGGCCGTGCTCCTGGCGATCCTGGTGTACATCCTCCTGTGGCGCACGACCATCGGTTATCGCATTCGGGCCGTTGGGCTGAACCCCCACGCCTCTCGTGTGTCGGGCATCAACGTCAAGCGCTACATGATGCTTTCGCTGATACTCGGTGGAGCATTGGCCGGTTTGGGCGGCGCGGTGCAGGTGCTGGGTTTGCACCACCGTATGTTCACCGATGGCTCGGCCATGGGTTTCACCGGCGGAGCCGGGTTCAACGGCATCGTGGCGGCCCTCTTTGGCAAACTGCATCCACTGGGCACCATCCCCGCGTCTGTGCTGTTCGGGGCGCTGATCGTGGGCGCCAACCAGATGCAACGCGCCGTACAGGTGCCCTCGTCTTTTATCACCGCGCTGAACGGGCTCGTCGTGGTTTTCGTGGTAGGCAGCGACGTCTGGAGTCGCCGTCAGGCAAAGCGCCGCGAATCCCGATCTCCAACCGAGGCTGCCGGGCTCGAGGTTAAAGCGGAGGCCGAAGCATGATTGCTCGACTGTTTTCCCTCACCACTCTAATCGGAGTCGTCACCGCAGGCATACGCCTGGCGACCCCCTACTTGTACGCTACTATTGGGGAGACGTGGGGGCAACGCAGTGGCCTGGTGAACCTGGGTGTGGACGGTATCATGTTGATGGGGGCCTACGCTGCTTTCTTCGTCACTTTCAAGACCGGCAGCCTGACGCTGGGGTTGTTAGCCGCCATCGTGGTAGGCGGATTGTTGGGCCTGGTGATGGCCTTTTTCAGCGTCACGCTCAGGGCGGAACAGGGTATCACCGGCATCGGCGTGTACCTGTTCGGCCTGGGGATGAGCAACCTGCTCTTTCGGAAGACATTGGGCACCGTCGAGACCGTCAGCGGGTTCCCGCCCATCCGTATCCCCGTTCTCAGCGCTATCCCCGTGATCGGCCCCATCTTTTTCAGGCACAACCTGCTGGTCTATGGTGCCTTTGCCCTCGTGCCCATCTCCTGGTTTGTGTTGAACAAGACCACGCTGGGCCTCAAGATCCGCGCGGTGGGCGATAATCCCAAAGCCGCCGACTCGCTGGGGGTGAGCGTGGCGAAGGTGCGCTATTTAACCGAGACCGTGGGTGGTGTGTTGGCGGGGGTCGCCGGGGCCTCCCTTTCCATTGCCTTGCTCAACGTATTCCAGGAAAACCTGACCAGCGGGATGGGCTTCATCGCTGTGGCGTTGGTGTACTTTGGGGGATGGCGGTCGGTGGGGGCGTTGGCCGGTGCGATCCTGTTCAGTATGGTGAATGCACTCCAATTGTGGTTGCAGGTCATCGGCGTCCGCATCCCGCCGGATTTCGCCATCATGATGCCGTATGTGCTGACCATTGTAGTGCTGGCTTTCACGGCGCAGCGGGTACGAGCGCCGGCCGCTCTCTCCAAGCCATTCGAGCGCGGGGGGGGATAACTATCCAGGAAGGAGGAAGGTAACTGCTCAGGCTACTTCTGTTAGCGATTGAAATCGCCTCTAGAGGGCTTGCAGCCGAGCGTCCACCTGCGTGGACGCGCCTGTCCACGCAGGTGGACAGCCAGCTTTAGCTCCTCAGGCGCG
>JAGGZG010000185.1 GCA_021162125.1 Anaerolineae bacterium | reverse complement strand
TGGCCGAAGTCCGGGGTGATCACCCGGTCGAAGAAGTCCGATTTGCGGATTTCCTCTTTCACACCGATGCTGGCCCCGGAGTAGGCGAACATGGATTTGAACATGGCCGGGATTTCCAGGTCAATCAATCGCGCGCTACGGATAGAGCCGATTTTCGCGCAGTCCCTGCTCAGGAAAATGGCGGTGAAGCGGGTCAGGTTGCCCTCGGCGTAGTGCTCGAAGACCACGTCGGCGAAGCTCAGCCCGGCCTGGGGACGGACGATGGCCGGCGCGTTGGAGATTTTCACTGCCAGCGGGCGGCGTTCCAGCTTCGCCTGATCCACTTTGAGGCCGGTCAGCGGGCACACGTCTGCTGCCATAGGCACCAGGGGCACAGAGCCGTAAGCTCCGGCGGTGGTCGGTGGTTCCAGGCTGCCCAATCCCCCGCCGGTGAGCCCGGTGTTGGCGGATGGGGGGGACGACGCAGGTGCGGAGGATGCGGCAGCTTCCTGGGCAGCGCTGGACTTGGTCTCGACGGTGGGCGTTGAGGTCGGGGTCGGCGTCAACGTGGGCGTAGCGGTAGGCAATGGCGTTGGCGTCCAGGTCGGGGTCGGCGAAGGCGTTGCCGTGGGCGATGGGGTTAGCGTGGGCGTTTTCGTCGGCGTAGCCGTGGCGGTGGCCGTTGGCGGAGCAGTGGGCGAGGGGGACGGTGTGGTGGCCGGCGCGCATCCGCCGCCGATGACGAGGGAAATGAGCAGGGCAAGCAGTCCTGCCCGCGTCCAGGAGGGGCGTCTGGACGATGATGGACGATGAGTCAATAGTGCAATCATGCATAGACCTCCAACGTTGGATTGTGTCCCGGTGATGGCCCGGGCGAACGGCGAGTATTATACCATATCCCAGGCCCACTGTCGAACCCCTGGCCGTTTGCTTCCTTGTAGGGGCGATGGTATAATTACTCTCAAAGGGAGGTGCTGACCAATATGGACCTGACCGGGCTGAATGTACAGATGGCGGAGGTGCGCGCTCTGTGTGACGCCAAAGGTTTCTCCGCCAGCGAGGACCGCATCTGGGAGATGCTGGCCCTGATCCACAGTGAGATTTCTGAGGCGACGGATTGTTATAAAAAAGGCGGGTCCTACGAGGAAGTCGGCACCGAGCTCATTGATGCCATCATCCGCATCCTGCACCTGCTTTCGGCTTTGGGCCTGGACGCCCAGCAGCTCTACGAGGCCAAGATGGCTAAGAACTGGGCGCGGCCATACAAGTACAATACTGTGCGTGGTGGATGAGCTGTGAGCAGAGAGCGGCTGTATCGAACCGAGGCCATCGTCCTCAAACGGTCGGACTTTGGCGAGGCGGACCGGCTGCTCACCCTGTACACGCCGGGGCTGGGCAAAATTCGGGCGATTGCCAAGGGCGCGCGCAAGCCAACCAGCCGGAAAAGCGGGCACGTGGAGTTGTTCACCCACAGCCAGTTGCTCGTTGCCCGGGGACGCAATCTGGACATCATTACCCAGGCGGAGACTTTGCACGCATTTCGTCCCCTGCGTGAGGATTTGTTGCGCACGACCTACGCTTATTACGCGGCGGAGTTGTTGGATCGTTTCGTCGAGGAGGGCATTGAGAACCGGCCCCTGTTCGATTTGTTGCTATCCATGCTCGGCTGGCTGGGGGAAAGCGGCGACCTGGCGCTGACCGCTCGCTTCTACGAATTGCGGCTGCTGGGTTTGGTTGGTTATCGGCCACAGCTTTTCCAATGCGTGAGTTGCCGGGCGACCATCGAGCCGGTGAATAATTTTTTCGATCCAGGGCGGGGCGGGGTGGTGTGTCCTCGGTGTTACGACGGCGGATTGCGGGACAGTATCGGATTGCAAGCCATATCTCTCAACGCTCTGAAGGTGCTGCGTTTTCTACAGACCCGCGATTACGAGACCTGTTCCCGGCTGCGCATCAGTCCCGGCCTGCACCGCGATCTGGAGACGGTGATGCAGCGCTACATCACTTACATTCTGGAGCGCAATCTGAAGTCGGTGGCGTTTTTGCAGATGCTGCGGCGACAGACGTTGGAGGGCAAGTCAGACGAACATGGTTTTCACACGAGGGTATGAGCAATTATGGAGGGACGAGAAATGACTGTGGAGACAGGCATCGCTTTGACAATGGAGAGATGTTTCACCGAGGCCAGGGCCAGAGGACAGGAAACTTATTCCCGTCCTGAACAGGCAAAGTGGCGGGAACAACTTTCATACCTACTTCAAGCTATCTTTACGAGTGACAATTTCTCTAAGCTGAGTCCCGGCGAGCGCATCGCTTTCTACGACGATTATACTAACGGTGTGATCAAACTCCTCCTTACAGGTGACTGTCAGCCACTGTTCGACGATATGGAGGAGTGGTACGAGTATCTAGAGGAAGTAGCGGATTACGAGGAGTTCGAAGCCGAGCTCAAAGAAGAATGCGGCGTCAGGCTAGGCGACCTGAAGTTGGCTTGACATGGCTGAGTACGAAATCATCCCTAGCCCCAGGTTCAAACGACAGTTGAAGAAATTGCCCGAAGAAGTGCAGGAACGCATAGCCCAGGTAGAGAGGTTGCAGCGGACTACACCTTTTCCTCAGGGATATGACATCAGGAAGATGAAGGGCGAGCGGAAACTGTGGCGCATCCGTCTCAATACCCGACATGGTAGTTTTAGATATGTCTTTCTGATCAGCCATCGCGAGAGGGTAACTGCTCAGGCTACTTCTGTTAGCGATTGAAATCGCCTCTAGAGGGCTTGCAGCCGAGCGTCCACCTGCGTGGACGCGCCTGTCCACGCAGGTGGACAGCCAGCTTTAGCTCATCAGGCGC
>JAGGZG010000387.1 GCA_021162125.1 Anaerolineae bacterium | reverse complement strand
CGAAAAACGAGGATTTATTGGCGAAGAGCTATGCAGCTCTCGGTTGGTGATCCTCAGGTTACCACGGTCGCGGTCTGGATGAACCTCTTCAGGGTGATTCAACCCCATCTGAATCCTGATATTCCTGGCTGACGGGCAGTGCACGGGTTGCCTCGGGCCAAGGGCCCGACCTGCAGGGGCTAGAGTGCAGTGAGTGGGGCGGGGCCTTGCCCCGCTGGGTGTAGGGCCGACACGGCGGTCGGCCGCTATGCCTCTACACTAATTATACGAGGAGGTGACTATCCGTGGGTTGTGTATCGTGTGCTGGACTTGTGGATAAACGGGCGGCCGAGATGGGTGCGGTAACCTTGCGCCTGAAGGAGTCGACCACGATCCCTATTGAGGCTGATAGCATTTGCCCTGATCGTTTTGTCGGACGTAGCCAGGCGGAGATCGAGGCCCTGCCTGCGTTCTATGGCCGGCGGAAGGTGACGTTGGGCGACTTGTTTGCCGTGGAGGGCGAGGATTCGGACAACCTCATTGTCGAGGGTGATCTGCGCCACGTCAAGAAAATCGGGCAGAGGATGACGCGAGGCCGCATCACCGTGCGGGGTGACGTGGGAATGCACCTGGGCGCGTACATGAGCGGCGGCGAGATCATGGTCGAGGGCAACGCCGGAGACTGGGCCGGGGCGCACATGCAGGGCGGTCGCATCTGGATCAAGGGAAACGCGGGCCACCTGTTAGGCGCGGCTTACCGAGGCGAGAAACGCGGCGTCAACCGGGGGGTTATCGTCGTCGAGGGCAACGCCGGCCGGGAGGTCGGGGCGCAGATGCGCCGGGGATTGATCGTCGTCCTGGGTGACGTGGGCGACTTCGCCGGGGCGAAGATGATCGCCGGAACGGTCTTCGTCTTCGGTCGCCTGGGCGCGCGGGCTGGGGCAGGGATGAAACGCGGAACCATCGTGGCTCTCGGCGACCACGCGGAACTGCTGCCCACCTACCGCTACGAGTGCCGCTTCCAGCCGGTTTTCCTGCGCTACTACCTGCTTCGCCTGCGGGAGTGGGGGTTGCCCATCCACGATGAGTACGTGGAGGGCTTCTATCGTCGCTATCACGGCGACCTCACTGCTTTGGGCAAGGGGGAGATACTGATTTATGATCAGCGTTAACGAACGAGCAGCCGAGATTTTACGACGGATGGTGGCCCAGGCCGAGGTGCTGGGCGTGGCGGTGCATACTTTGTCCAACGGCGCCACGGTGATTGACGCCGGCATCAAAGTGGCGGGAAGCTTCGCGGCGGGCAAGTTGTTCGCCGAGGCATGTCTGGGCGGGCTGGGGGAGGTAGAGTTCGCCCGCCTGTCTTTCCCCTCCCCCCCAAAGCCTGTCCTGAGCAAGGTCGAAGGATTGGGGGGGATTGAGGGGGGACTCTGGTTGCCGGGGGTGAGCGTGCGCGTTGAACATCCGGCCATCGCCTGCATGGCCGCCCAGTACGCGGGGTGGGCCGTCAAGCGGGGCAAGTTTTTCGCCATGGGCTCCGGCCCGGCGCGGGCTCTCTACGCTGGTGAGGAACTATTCGAGCGGCTGAGTTACCGCGACCAGGCGGAGGTCGCCGTGCTGCTGCTGGAGGGTCGCAAGCTGCCCGACGAGGAGGTCGCCGAATACGTGGCCGGCAAGTGCGGGGTGGACGCGGCCAATCTGGCGTTGGCCATCGCCCCCACCGCCAGTTTGGTGGGCTCGGTGCAGGTCGCGGCGCGGGTGGTGGAGACCGGCCTGCACAAGCTGACCGAGCTGGGCTTCGACGTTGAGCAGATTGTAGCCGGCTTCGGCACCTGTCCGTTGGCCCCTGTGGCCGGCGATGACCTGCAGGCCATCGGCCTGACCAACGACGCCGTGCTCTACGGTGGCCAGGCCTACTACGCCGTCCAGACCAGCGACGAGGCGCTGGAAGCCATCATCGAGCAGGTGCCCTCGTCGGCCTCACGGGACTACGGCACGCCGTTTTATGAGCTATTCCAGCGCTACGGCGACTTCTACCAGATTGACCCCATGCTCTTCAGTCCGGCGGAGGTCACTTTCAACAACCTCTCGACGGGGCGCACCTTCCACGCTGGCGGAGTCAACGTGGAACTACTGAGGCGGATGATAGCATGAGGGTCGGTATTTTGGGCTCCCCGCGTGGCTGGCACGTCCAGGCCCTGCGCCGGGTGCTGGAGTGCCGGGGCATCGCCGTGGCCTGCCTGCCCATCACCCGCCTGGCGGCCCGCATCGCCGACCGGCCGTGGGTGCGCAGCCAGCAGGAGCCGCTGGACGACTACGACGCCCTGTTTGTGCGCGCTATCCCCGGTGGCTCGCTGGAGCAGATCATCTTTCGGGTGGATGCGCTGCATCGCCTGGAGAACGCTGGTGTTCGCATAGTGAATCCGCCGACGACGATAGAGCGCACGGTGGACAAGTACTACACCTCGTCCCTGCTGGAGGACGCCGGACTGCCCACGCCACGCACGGTGGTCACCGAACGCTTTGACGAGGCGATGGTGGCATTTCATGAACTGGGCGGCGACGTGGTGGTCAAGCCTCTCTTCGGCTCCGAGGGGCGGGGGATGGTGCGTGTCTGCGATGAGGACATAGCCTACCGCGTCTTCCGCGCCCTGGAGCTGGGCCGCTACGTGTACTATTTGCAGGAATTCATCCCGCACAGCAATGAGGACATCCGCGCTTTCGTCATCGGTGATCGGGTGGTGGCGGCCATGGTGCGGCGGTCCGATTCCTGGAAGACTAACGTGGCTCAAGGGGCGGAGGCGGAGTCCCTGGCGTTGAGTGCGGAGTTAGAGGAGATGAGCCTGCGCGCCGCCCGCGTCCTGGACGCAGACTATGCGGGGGTAGATATTCTCTGCTCAGAGGGGGGTGACGTCTACGTGATGGAGGTTAACGGCATTCCGGGCTGGGCGAAATTGCGACAAGTGACCGGCGTGGACGTGGCTGAGCGACTCGTCGAATACGTGATTGGGACACCCTCCCGCAGGTTCTATCGGCGAATCCAGGATCAGGTATAATTTGGAGAGTCAATTGCTATGCGGTCAGATCGAATAGAGAACCTGCGGGAGGGTTACAGCCCCCCGACGGCGGATGAAGTTGTGCAGGCAGCGCAGATTGCCTGCCTGATCGAGGTCAGCGCCAGCAAGCCGGGCAACGTCTCTCGTCTCTATGACTTCCACGATATGCGCATGGAGGATTTCCTGCTCAGCGCGGCGGCCATCGGGCCGGCCATACGCCAGGCAGGACAGGCTTCCGTGGGAGAAACCGTCTTGCGCGCCATCCAGGACACCAAACGACTGGTGCGGGCTAATACTAACCTGGGTATAGTCCTGTTGATGGCCCCCCTGGCGCGGGCGGCGATGGCGCCGGGTTCAGGAACATTGCGCCAGCGGCTGAGCAACGTGCTGGCCGGGTTGACTGTGGAGGACGCCCGTCTGGCCTACCGCGCCATTCGCCTGGCGTCGCCGGGCGGACTGGGGCGGGTGGATCGGGGAGATGTCTCGGCAGAGCCGGACGTGACACTGCGCCAGGCCATGTCCCTGGCTGCTGACCGTGATTCCGTGGCCCGCGAGTACGTAACCGATTACGCTATCACCTTTCAGCAGACGGTGCCCGTCCTGCGTGACTGTTTGCAAACCTGTCCCTCACTCACCGATGCCACTGTCCAGACGGCCCTTACTCTTTTGACCCAGGTGCCCGACACCTTAATCATCCGTAAGCTGGGCTTGGATGCAGCGCGTGAGGTCTCGCGGCAGGCCGAGGAGGTGCTGCGCCAGGGTGGCGTCCTCACCGAACGGGGGCGTGCGGCGTTGGCTCACTTCGACAATTCCCTCCGTGACGCAACCAATAGTCTTAATCCCGGCACTACCGCTGACCTGGTCACCACGGCGTTGTTCGTGCTGTTGCTGGAGAATGGCCTCTCTGTGCTTTTGAAATGAAGGGGCGTTCATCACAGAGTCGTTGTACTCACGGCGGCTTCTCCGTTAGGCAAGGTCCGGTTGGCGGGCTCAGCGGAGTAGCCGCAGATCGTGTGCGGTGATGCGGCCTCGATGGAGGGCAGTGGCCACCAGCGTGCCGTTCACACCCAGCGCGGCCAGCTCCTGCAAGTCCCCCGGATTCCTGACACCTCCACCGGCAATGAGCGAGATGGACGGAAAACGTCGGCGAGCAACTTTCAGGAGCGGCCAATCCGGTCCGTTCTCCGTGCCCACCCGATCCAGGGTCAGAAGAATGATCTCAGACCACCCCTCTTGGACTAACCAGGCCAGAGCGTCCAGGGGGGGCTGGTTTGCCAGGGTGGGGGACTGTGAAAGCACGCGCCCTTTCGCTATATCCAGGCTGAGGAGAAGGCGCTGGGCAGGGCTCACTGCCCTGATGGCCCGCAGGGCTTTGATGCTCGGCAGGCTCTCTGAACCCACGATGACCTTGCTGGCTCCTGCCTCTAACGTCCGCAAAGCCGAGGCAGCGTCGGTGATGGCCGCGTCCACCCAGAACGCTGCCCCGACCTGGGTGGCGAGCTGCCTGAGGATGGTTAGTTGGTCACCCTGTCCCCGGATGGCATCCAGATCGGCCACGTAAAATTCACCGCAGCCAGTTTCCTCTTGCAGTGCCCTGGTCACGGCCAGCGGTTCGGCGGTGGATACCAGGCAGCTTTGGACAGGGCGGTACCGTTCCCGTTCACCGCGTATTGCCTGGACGACCTGCCCGTCCATCAAATCCAGTACCGGGATGATGCGCATGGTTTTGACACCTCCTGTGGTTCTCGTTCACGAATTCATAACCGGCGGTGGCTGGCCCGGCGAGACTCTGCCGATGGACCTGGCCGCGGAAGGCCGGGCGATGCTCCAGGCGGTCCTGGCCGATTTTCGGGCCTGGGATGCCGTCCATACAGTCACCACCCTGGATTATCGCCTGGACGGGACCCAGCTTCCCGCCGACCGGATAATCATATTGCGCCCCGAAGAGGAATATGAGCAGTCGCTCTTTAGACTGGTGACGAAGAGCGACGCGGCTCTGATCATCGCCCCGGAGAGCAGTGGCATCCTGGCCCGGTTGAGCGCTCTCGTGGAACGGGCAGGCATCCCTTTGCTGGGAGCCGGTTCAGCAGCGGTGGCTATCGCCGCCGATAAATGGGCATGTTACCGTCGCTTTGTGCAGGCGGCCCTCCCGACGCCGCCCACCTGGCTGGTGAGTTCCACCGATGCCCCGGCAGTGGCGAAGCGTGTGGGTTTTCCATTGGTGATCAAGCCCGTTGACGGGGTGGGATGTGAGGGCGTGGGTCTGGTCACGGACGTTCCATCCCTGGGGCTTGCTCTCGAACACTCGACTTTTGAGGGGAATGGCTTTTTGCTCCAGCGATACGTGGCGGGAACCCATGCCAGCGTCTCCCTGCTCGTCACCGCGCAGGGCACTCAGCCTCTGAGCCTGAATGGACAGATGATCGCCGTTGGCGAAAGATTTGTCTATCGCGGGGGGATTGTGCCCCTTCAACATCCGCAGCGGGCGCGGGCAGTGGACGTGGCTCGGCAAGCTGTCTCCCTCATCCCAGGGCTGAGAGGATACGTAGGCGTGGACCTGGTGTTGACTGACGCGGAGAGTTATCTGATCGAGGTCAACCCTCGGCTGACCACTTCCTACGTTGGACTGCGCCAGGTCATCAACTTCAACCTGGCGGAGGCCATCTGGCTGGCCTGCCGGAAGAACGTCCTACCCCCCAAAGTGACCCTCACGGGCCAGGTCTCTTTTCGCAAGGAGAAGTTCAAGGAGAAGCTCAATGACTCCTCGTGAACTTGTGGTCATCGGTTGGGACATCGGCGGGGTGAATACCAAAGGGGTACGGCTGCACTGGCAGGACGGCAACGTACTCAGCCAGCGGGCGGCCACCCGTCCCTTCGAGATCTGGCGTGAGAAAAAGAGGCTGCTCGCTGTGTTGCAGGAGATCGCCGCCGAGTTGGTGGCCGAAGAGGCCGAGGCGATGGCCGTGACCATGACCGCCGAGCTTTCCGATGTCTTTCGCAGCAAGCGAGAGGGCGTGCTCTTTGTTTTCGACCAACTGAGCACAGCCTTCCCTCACGTTCCTGTGTATGCTCTGGCCCTGGATGGTGTGTTTGTTCCTTTGAATGTGGCCCGCCTGCGCCCGCTGGACTTTGCCGCTGCCAACTGGCTGGCCGGCGCTCTCTTCGTCGCTCGCCAGCACCCCGATTGCATCCTGGTGGACGTGGGCAGCACGACGACGGACGTCATCCCAATTCGAAATGGGCAGGCGACCACTGAAGGGCGCACCGATCTCTCTCGCCTGGCTGCTGGTGAGCTGGTTTACACGGGAGTGTTGCGTACCAACCCCAACGCCATCGTCTCCCAGGTGCCGGTTCAAGGCAAGATGTGCCGCGTGTCGGCGGAGTATTTTACGGTGATGGGCGACGTCTATCTCCTGCTGGGCTACCTGCCGGCGGCATCTTACACCATCCCCACCCCCGATGGGCGGGAGAAAACACCCCAGCGGGCTCATGAGCGACTGGCCCGCCTGGTCTGCGCCGACGGAGAGATGCTGAGCAGGGAACAGGTGCTGGAACTGGCCCGTTATCTCCACGAGAAACAGCTCCAGCAGATAAGCGACGCCGTACTCCAGGTCCTTTCGCGGCTGGAGGGAGATTATCGCCCGCCGTTGGCCGTTGCCGGTGCTGGCCACTTTCTGGCCATCGAAGTGGGGCACCGCCTCGGCCTGCCGGTCGTTGATCTGGAAAAGGAATGGGGAAGCGAGGTAGCCGCCGTGATACCCTGTCTGGCCGCGGCCTACCTCCTGGCCGGGCATTTGGATGCAGAGGGGCGATGAAAACGGGTTTGGATGCGGTTGTTAAAGTCGGCGGGAGCTTGAGCCGGGGGGAGGCTTTGGCATCGCTGTGCCAAAAGATAGGCGAGTTAGGTCAGCAATATCGCCTGTTGGCAGTGCCTGGTGGTGGCGACTTCGCCGACGCGGTGCGCGTTCACTACCGGCGTTACCGTCTCGGCGAGACCACGGCGCATCAGATGGCTCTGCTGGCCATGGATCAATACGGTTACCTGCTCTCCGACCTCATACCTGGGGGCACACCCGCGCGCGGTCTGATGTCCGTCCGCCAGATCATCGCCGTTGGCCGGGTGCCGGTACTGCTCCCTTGCAGCTTGTTGCAGCAGGCCGACCCGTTGCCCCACAGTTGGGCGGTGACCTCCGATTCCATCGCTGCCTGGGTGGCGGAGTGGGTCGGGTCGCCCATGCTGGTCCTGCTCAAAGACGTGGATGGTCTTTACCCCGCCGATCCCCGAATCCCTTCTGGGAAGGATGGATCAATGCTTTTAGAGAGCGTCACTCTGGATCAACTGGCTGCCTGCGGGGGCGTGGACCGGCATCTGGCTCGTTTTTTGAGCGGGACCAGCCTGGATGTCTGGATCATCAGCGGGGAACGCCCGGAGCGACTGGCCGAGCTTCTGTCCACGGGACGGACGAGGGGGACACACTTGCGGCGATGAGAGATTTCAGCCGCCTCACTTTTTCGCTGGCTACCCGGCCGTTGATTCGATCTCCCTGGCAGGCTGCCGTTCGCACGCCAATGATGTCGGCGCCAAGTCCGCACACTTGTGGTATATCTGCTTCGTCCAGAGAACCGGCCAGGGCACAGAGGAGACGGGCGTTGTGACATTGTTGCACGAAGTCTCGCAACCGGGTCTCGTCCAGCAGTGTCAGGAGGTTGCCCTCTCCCTTGCGGGCTGTGTCTAACATGCAGCCGTCCACCCCGGACTCTACAGCCACTTCTGGCAGGGCCAGGGGCGGCAGCGCCCCAACCTTGTGGGCGTCAGCGTAGGCAGTGGCGATTACTTTGGTCTGTGGATTGTGGTCTCGCACCGCCC
Organism: Anaerolineae bacterium; assembly: GCA_021162125.1. Lineage (GTDB taxonomy): Bacteria > Chloroflexota > Anaerolineae > JACIWR01 > JACIWR01 > JACIWR01. Next base: position 6,522 of record JAGGZG010000387.1, on the reverse strand, counting down.
GGCAGACCTCTCGCAGAAGCAAAATAGCGTCTACCTTATGGCTTACTCCGAACAGTCCTACTTTCACGTAATCAACTCCGCAGGTGGCAGCGCCCAGGCTGGCCAGAGCCACAGTGCCCGGCAAGTTAGGTACATCGCCAACGGCAGCGCTTACCGCCAGAGAGTTGGAAGTTTTCTCTCTTACGAGTCGGATCACGTGGGGGAAATTGGCTCCCAAAGATCCTTCACGAGGGTTCTTGACGTCAATGATATCCGCCCCGCCCTCAACGGCAGCGGCGACTTCCTCCTCGCTCACGACACTGACCAGCAACTGCATAGTACATTCCCTCTTTCCAGCTCTTAGCAGATTGACTACCCGTGGTAGAACGCGCTTCGGCGAGTATTATACTCTCGTGGCATGGCCAATGCAAATGTGGTGATTTTCGGGATAGCGCAGCAAATCCCTGGGGAGTACGAGGGGATACCCCTCGTTTTTTCTCTCCCCCAACACCTTGTGGGTAGTGCTGACTTGTGTGGTTATAGAATTACCCCACAAGATTTGCGTTATGCGCGAGAATTTTTTAGGACACGGATTGCACGGATAAACGCAGATGAGAAAAAATAAAAATCTGTGAAAATCCGTGTGAATCCGTGTCCCAAAGATTGGTTGCGGCAGGAGGCCGCGTTATGAAAGACGTGAAAACGAGTCATTGTCATTGATGGGCCTGCTGGGATCAGGCGTGATGCGTGTTGTGTGTTACGTGCTGCCTGTATAGAACAGACTGCGCTCTGCGTCAATCCAGACCAGCGCCGTGCGGCGGCGGTCGTAGATGCCGATGTGATCCCCTCGCCACTCGGCGACCTGGAGCAGGGCGGATCGTAGCTCCTCCCGGTGACTCTCGTCGAGGTGGAAATGCCGCGCCCACCACTCGACCAGTTCTTCCTCGCTATCGTAGACGTAGTTGGCGCTGGTCCAGATAATCTCCACATCGGCGTAAATGCCCATCTCCAGCAGCAGGGCGTAGAAGTGCCGGAAGTGAGGAGAGGGTATCCGCTCTTTCCCTTTAAAGCGACGATGCAGGGTCTGGTACCACTTTCGCTGCTCCCCGGTGCCCATCAAGATGACGACGTGGCGGGCCAGACGCACCAACCCCCGCACCACAGCGTCAATAGCCTCCACGTTGTAGAGGGAGTGCGAGGCCAGGGCCAGATCGAAGGAACCGTCTATTTTATCCAGCCCCTCCTCGACGCGCCGGGGGATGATGTGTACGTTGGTGACGCCAGCCCTCGCCAGATTACAGGCCAACACCTGGCGCATGGTTGGCGAGGGTTCCACAGCCACTACCTCCCTCACGGCAGAAGCCAGGGGCAGGGTGAAGGCACCGCTGCCGGGGCCGATCTCCAGCACCCGCGCCGTGGACCCGGCGTGCCGCAGCAGGCGGGGCAGGATGAGTTCCACGTAGTCGTTGTGCTGCACCCAGGCATCGTACCAATGGGCCAGCCGCTGCCACGCTTCCTCATCCGATTCTTCCCGCTCTCTGCGGCAGGTGGCCACCCGCTCCTGCCATTCCTGTAAAGCGGTCAACTCGTGCACCTCAGTGTTCATGTTCAGGACAAGTACCGCCGGTAGCGAGGGTCAAGGAGATCACGCAGGGCATCTCCCAACAAGTTGGCCGACAATACAGCCAGGGCAATGGCCAGGCCGGGGAAGACCATGAGCAAGGGAGCGGTCTGGATGTAGGGCCGGCCGTAATTGAGCATCGCTCCCCACTCCGGGTGAGGCAATTGCACTCCCAGGCCGATGAAACTCAGGCCCGATATGCTGAGGATGACATTGCCCAGGTCCAGAGTAGTCAGGACGACGACCGGCCCCAGCACATTCGGCAGCAGGTGGCGGGTCATGATGCGCCAATTGCTAGCGCCCACGCAGCGGGCAGCCAGGATGAACTCCCGCTCGCGCAGCGATAGAATGAGACTGCGCACCACCCGCGCACAGCCGGCCCAGCGCACTATCGTCAGGCCCAGCATCACGTTGCGCAGACCCGGTCCCAGCAGGCCGGCCACCACCAGGGCCAGAATGATGGATGGGAAGGCGAGCACGGTATCCACCAGGCGCATGATGATCTCGTCCACCCACCCGCCGCAGAAACCGGCCACCATGCCCACTGTGACGCCTATCACCGTGACGATAAGCACCACGGCTCCGGCTGCTCCCAGCGAGGCCCGCGCCCCGAACAACAGGCGGCTCAACACATCTCGCCCCAGGTGATCGGTACCCAGGGGATGAGTCCAACTCGGAGCAGCCAAGCCATTCTTCACGTCAATGGCCAGCGGGTCATAAGGCGCGATGAGAGGGGCAGCAATGGCGGCCACCGCAAAAGTCGCCAGTAGCAGCGCCCCCAGAAAGCCGGCCGGTGCGCGTCGTAGGTAGTGCAAGCCGGAGGTGATGGCGGCTAACCTGCGGATCCAATCCCGGTATGGCTGGCTTCGTGCGCGATGTCTCGGTCTGATCAGGGGATACGTCTGTTCCATAGGCATCCGCATCCTTACGTCCCGTACTGAATCCGGGGATCCAACCAGCGATAAGCAACGTCCACAGCGAAATTAGTGGCTACGAACACCAGGCTCATGAAAAGGGCAAACCCCTGGATGACCGGGAAGTCCCGGGCCAGGATAGACTCGATGATGAACATCCCCAGACCCGGCCAGGCGAAGATAGTTTCGATGATCACCGCACCACCCAACAGATTCCCGAACTGCAGGCCCAGCACGGTGACTACCGGCAACAAAGAGGGTTTCAGAGCATGGCGCAACACTGTGGCGCGCTCGCGCAGCCCTTTGGCCCGCGCCGTGCGGATATAATCCTGCTCCAGCACTTCCAGCAGGCTGGCCCGGATCAGGCGCATCAGGATGGCCGAGGCTCCCAGACCCAGGGCGCACGAGGGCAGAATGAAGTGGCGTAACCCACCCCGGCCCATGGCCGGCAACCAGCCCAGGCGCACGGCGAAGAGTAAGATCAGGACCATCCCCAGCCAGAAAGAGGGCACAGAAGCGCCCAGCAAAGCCAGGGCGCGGCTGAGTTGGTCCAGTATGCTATCTCGTTTCACGGCGGCCAGGATGCCCACCGGCAAGGCGATGAGCAACCCGACGACCATACCCCCCGCAGTCAATTCCAGCGTTGCCGGCAAGCGCACAGTTATCTCACGCCAAACCGGTTCGCCGGAACACAGGGAGCGGCCCAGATCGCCGCGCACTACGCGCCCCAGCCAGCGGGCATAGCGGACGGGCAGAGGCAGGTCCAATCCCAATTGTTCTCGGACGGCTTCGACCTCCTCTGCGGTGGGTTCAGTTTCCTTGCCGTAGCTGGCCAGTATCTCGGCCGGATCGCCGGGCACCAGGCCCATCAGTCCGAAAGTGATCAGCGACACACCGAAGATCACCGGCAACAGAGATACCACGCGGCGGAGCAGGTAGTGTCGCACTTTCATTCCCTGATTGGGTAGAAACCTGCTTTCTCTGAGAAAGCAGGTTTCTACTCCTTCTACTCTATGTATGCTTTGTCCAGCGAGGGCTTGAACTGGACGTCCAGGCGCAAGTCTTTGACGTTCTTGCGGGTAGCGTAGATGGTTACTTCGTGATACAGGGGAGTGAAAGGCACCTCTTCGGCCACGATGGCCTGTAGCTCGTCGTAGTACTCCTTGCGCACGGCCTGGTCCATTTCGGAGATGGCGGCTATCACCAGTTCATCGGCCCGTTCGTTGGCATAGCCGTAGCTGCGTCTCTGGTTCAGGTCGCCCTCACTCCACACCCAGCGGCCCATGAAAAAGTCAGGGTCACCGGTCATAAGGGTGTAGGGCATCATGGTCAGATTGTAGTCGCCGGCTTTCAGGGCCTCGTTCCAGGCCCCGCCCTCCAGGGTCTCAATCTTGACGTCTATTCCCAGCTCGGCCGCAGCCGCTTGCAGTATCTGGCTGATGTTCTCGTAAGGCCAGCGCCCCAGCAGCCCGGAGTGCAGGATGAGCTTAGCCTCTACCCGTTCCCCATCCAGCACTTCCTCGGCCAGGGCTTTGGCCGCCTGCGGATCGTAGCGGGGAGCGACGTCGGTGCGTACCCACTGCTTAGCGCGAGGGGTGATGACGCTGACCCCGGGTTCGCCGAAGCCGTACAGGGTGTTATCCACCAGACCCTGGCGGTCAATGACCATGCTGACCGCCTGGCGCAGACGCACGTCGTCGAAAGGCGGCTTCCCGCAGTTAAAGGTCAGATAGTGTGTGGTAGCCACACCCTGTTGCAACAAGACCAGGTCAGGGTTTTGCTCCACGATGGACGCCTGCTCCGGTTGCAGCGACCCCACATCGGCGATGGCGTCAATCTCCCCGGTCTGGAGGGCGGCCAGGCGGGTGGTGGCGTCGGGGATGTACTTGAAGATCACCCGTTCCAGTTTGGCCGGCCCGCCCCAGTAGTCATCGTTGCGTTCCAGGATGATGCTGTCGTCCTCGATGTACTCCACGAACTTGAACGGGCCGGTGCCGATGGGTGCGGTGGGCCGTCCATCCTCACCCAGTGCCTGCGGGGAAATCATGGCGCTGGAGAAGTAGGCGATGAGCTGGGGAAGGTTGGGGGTAGGTTCTTTCATGATGAAGCGCACTGTATAGTCGTCCACCTTTTCCAGAGAATCCAGATTGGGCAAGGTAGTCATGTATTCTTCCTGGAGCTTGGGGACGTTCAGTATCACTGCATCAGCATTGAAAGGAGTGCCATCGTGGAATTTCACTCCCTCGCGGAGATGGAAAGTCCAGACTGTGCCATCTTCGTTCATTTCCCAGGACGTGGCCAACACCGGCTGGGCAACCATGTCATTATCCAAGATGACCAGCGGCTCCCACACTGCCAGAGAGCCATGCAGAAAATACCACTTTTTAGGACCGTAATACAGATTACGTCCTAGACCGATAGTCAACTCCTGGGGCTTTTTGAGGGGTGTAGTCGGCTGCGGGGTGGTCGTTGCCTGCGCTCCCTCAGGGGGAGTGGTCGGCTGTGTAGTGGCTGTGGCCTGGCAGCCGCTGACCAATATCAGTGTGGCGACCAAGCCGATGATGAATAGAGTGGTGTGGATACGGCGAAATGTTTTCATGGCAGATTCCTCTCTGATTCAAATGTGCGTCTGTGGAAGCCTAAAGAGGCCACGAAGGCCGCCCGGCTTCAAGCCAATTCTGCGGCCTTCATGGCCCTTCAATCGCCTGTGCTGTTGACGTGAAGAAGTTAGGCTATTCCAGAAAAACAATTACCCCATTTCGCGTGAAACGTGAAGCGTGATGATTTAGCGCCGTATTGTGCCTCACGTTTTACGTTTCACTTCACCTGTAGTAGCCGGAATTTTGGGACGATTTGAATTCTGGAAGTCCCTTAACTAACTCTCGACGGCCGTCTCCGGCGGCTGGCTCAGGTGGACGGTGTGCTTCAGGAAATCCACCCGGTTGATGGTGCCCCGCACCAGCTTCTGCTCGCCCAGCAGGCTGACCAGCAACCAGGCATCGTCTTCCGGCTGCACCAGCACCACGTCGCGCATAATCTCTTTTTCCTCGCCGCCGTTACCCAGATACACCGTTGCTTCACACATGACTTGCACCTCCTGTGAGTCGGCGTCAACCTGGCCTTTCAACGTGCTCAACTCTCGCAATAAAAAATCGCCCTGACCAAGCCTTCTGGCTGGCTGACGGCGATCTTCATGATCGGCTGATCTCTCACGTGCCGGCTTCATGCCGGCGGGGTAGACTATACCACAAAGCCGGAGAGATGTCAAATTCAGTAGTTCGCGGAACGCTCGTGCGGATAGTCAAATCCGCCACTTTCCGCTGGATTTGACTATCCGGCGCTCAGTAGCTCAGTGGTACATATCACCCTCTCTTGCCCAACCGCCAGCGCAGATAGGTGATGACCAGAAGGGCCAGAGAGCCGATGAAAATAGGCCACTCTAACATTCCCAGGACAGCAGTGGCCGAGGGTAAAGAACGGTGTACCTGAACTGCGGGCGTTGGGCTGGCGGCCAACGCGACCACGGGCACAGGCGTGGATGGGGCGGCTGTGACCAGTGGCGTGAGAGTGGGAACGGGTGTCGCGGTATCGGTCGGCGTCGGTGTGGCCGTCGGCAGAGGGGTGGCAGTGGGCATAGCCGTCGCCGTAGCAAGTCTGGTAGCAGTGGGTGCCGGTGTGTGTGTCGGGATAGGCGTAGGCGTGTGGGTCGGGACAGGTGTCAGCGAGGGCTGCACCACGTTGAGGGTCACCCGGTAGCGGAATTCTCCGGCAGCGCTGATCACCAGCAACTCGTAGGTTCGGGTCTGCGCCGGACAGACCTGCTCGACCTGGTGTCCTACCACTCCCTCGCCATCGAGGTAGACCGCCTGGGCGTGCTCCACGTCCCAGCGCAGTTCGGCACATTCGCCAGCGGTTATCGTCTCTGGATACACGGTGAAAGCCACCACAGGGGTGGGAGGAACGGGTGTGTCCGTGGGGAACGGTGTCTCGGTCGGTTCGGTCGTGGGG
>JAGGZG010000178.1 GCA_021162125.1 Anaerolineae bacterium | reverse complement strand
TCGGTCGAGAGGGGTGGGGCTAAAAATGTCCTGGTAGGCCGGAGGTCGAAGGGCATTGTCCGGTACTGATGAGGTAGCAACATTCTCGCGGACAACGTGAATGTTATGACCCAGTTATATACACCATGTTTACCTGCTTGTCAAGTCCAGTTTGTTCCAGGTCAATCAGGGCCTATCTGAACTCTCGCGGATTTCGGGTGAGTTAGCCGGTTTGGTCTTTCATGAGCATTGTGGTATAATCTTTTGCGAGTTATCAACCTGGTAGTCTGGTGACGGGCAAGGTCTTGCCCCGTTGGTAAAGGATTTCGGCCCACGAGAGGTTTCGCATTAGGATTAAGGGACTGGGTGGTAGTTTTCGGGTAGGCTGTTGAACAGGAGGTTGACAATAGGGGTGTTTGGACGCTCTAAAAAGATCAGCGAGGGGCTGGCTCGCACCCGACAGGGTTTCTTCGGGAGGATCAGCGGGCTATTTGGTGCCAGGGGAATCAACGACGAGCTGTGGGAGGAATTGGAAGAGCTGTTGATCCTGGCGGACGTGGGGGTGACCACCACGGTAGAGCTCGTGGAGAGGCTGCGCGAGCGGGTCGGGCGCGAGCGGGCGCGTGATGCCCGGACCGTGCGCGAGATGCTCAAGGAGGAATTGCGGGCTATTCTGGTGGAGGGCGCGCCGCAGGCCGTGGATGATGGGCAGCTATTGACAGTGATCCTCGTCGTTGGGGCCAACGGCTCCGGCAAAACCACCAGCATCGCCAAGCTGGCCCATTTCTACCAGCAGCAGGGCAAGCGGGTGATCCTCGGTGCGGCGGATACGTTTCGCGCGGCGGCCATTGATCAGCTCAAAGTGTGGGGCCAGCGCGTGGGGGCTGACGTGATCAGCCATCAGCCCGGAGCCGACCCCGGCGCGGTAGTCTACGATGCGATTCAGGCCGCCCGGGCACGCAATGCCGACGTGCTCATTGTGGACACGGCGGGTCGCTTGCACACCAAGTACAACCTCATGCAGGAGCTCAAGAAAGTGCGCGCGGTGGCGGCCAAGAACGTTCACCGCGCTCCCCACGAGACGTTACTGGTACTGGACGCGACCACGGGGCAGAACGCGCTATCGCAGGCGCGGCACTTCAAAGAGGCGGTGGAGGTCACGGGCATCATCCTCGCTAAGCTGGATGGCACGGCCAAAGGCGGGGTCGTCTTCGCCATCACCCGTGAGCTGGGATTGCCCATCCGTTACGTGGGCACGGGTGAGAGCCTGGACGACTGGGCCGAGTTTGACGCGGACGTGTTTGTGGATGGGCTGTTTGGGTAGAAAGGACAGGCTCGCTTCGGTTGGCACAGCACTTATACTTGCACGTTACACCTGCATCTTGCATCCTGATTGAAGAGAGGGAACGGGAAAATGGAAGAGTTAAAAAGTCGCTTGAACGAGTTGTGGACTCGGATTCTTCAGATACAGGAGCGTCTTTGACGTAGCTGGCAAGGAGACGGAAATTGCCAGGCTGGAGAAAGAGGCCACCAAGCCGGATTTCTGGGATGACCCGGATTCCGCACAGGCCAAGATGCAAAACCTGGCAGCACTGCGAGAGGAAGTAGAGGTCTGGAGGGGGCTTGAAACCCGTACGCGGGAGGCAATCGAGCTTCTGGAATTGGCGGCAGCCGACGAGGAACCGGACGAGGAGGTGGTAGCTGGCGTCGCGCAAGAGGTGGTGGACCTGGAGCGCGAGTTGGAGCGGCTGGAGTTTCGTTTGCTGCTCTCCGGCGAGTACGACAAGGGTAATGCTATCCTGGCCATCCACGCTGGGGCGGGCGGCACCGACGCTCAGGACTGGACGGAGATGCTGACTCGCATGTACTTGCGCTGGGCCGAGGCGCGTGGCTATCGCACTGAGATACTGGACAGCCTTCCCGGCGAGGAGGCCGGGCTTAAGCGGGTAGCTATTGGTATTGAAGGGCCGTACGCTTACGGGTATCTGCGCTCGGAGCGAGGGGTACATCGCTTGGTGCGTCTCTCCCCGTTTGATGCTGCGCATCGCCGCCACACTTCTTTCGCCCTGGTCGAGGTTTGGCCGGATATTCAGGACGAAGTGAAAATAGACATCCGGCCTGACGACCTGCAGATTGACGTCTTCCGCGCTTCCGGTGCTGGAGGACAACACGTTCAGAAAAATGCGACGGCGGTGCGTATCACGCACCTACCAACCGGCATCACGGTCTCGTGCCAGAACGAACGCTCTCAATCCCAAAACCGCGAAGTGGCAATGAAGATATTGCGGGCGCGTTTGTACCAGCTTGAGGTTGAGAAGCAGGAGAAGGAACTGGCGCAGTTGAAGGGGGCCCACGTGGACGCGGGGTGGGGTAATCAAATTCGCTCTTACGTGCTGCACCCCTACAAAATGGTCAAGGACCTGCGTACCGGCTACGAAACCGGCAACGTAGAGGCTGTGCTGGATGGCCGCCTGGACGAGCTCATTGAAGCATACCTGCGCTCGACGATGGGCGCGGGTGAGACATTCGGTGGGGAAGTCAGGGGAGCTTGAAGTGTGTTCCCTCGTCTGGCTATGCACGGATCGCGCCCCCCTCTAACTCCCCTCTCAGGTGTAGGTTTTTCTGTCGGGGGCTAGTGCCCGATGCTCCTGAAGATTAAGACAATAATCGGGGGTAACTGCTCAGGCTACTTCTGTTAGCGATTGAAATCGCCTCTAGAGGGCTTGCAGCCGAGCGTCCACCTGCGTGGACGCGCCTGTCCACGCAGGTGGACAGC
>JAGGZG010000057.1 GCA_021162125.1 Anaerolineae bacterium | reverse complement strand
TGGAAGCCGCCTTACATATTGCGACGTCATATGTGACCCGGTTTCCAATCCCGTGAGGGAGCATTCGCTAACCTGCGGGAGGGTAAGCGAGTATCAGTAGTTGAGAAATCCGCCCCCCGCCCGGCGCCGAAGCGCCAGGCTCAGCAGCAGAAGCCTGCTGAAGCAGGCTGTAGTGACCTCGGAGCCACCGTCCACATTGGCGAAGGGTGCTTCAGCACTCTTCGCCTGCTCAGCCTGGACGTTCACGTCCAGGCGACGCGGCAGCAGCACCGACTTTTCTCAAGTACTGAGTATTACTGCGGCAGAATAGGCTGGCCGCTAATCCAGCGCACGATGTCGTAATACGAGATCAAGAGCATGAATCCTAATAAAATGGCGACTCCAATCAGGTGTACCAGTCCCTCCCGTTCGGGGGCGATGCGCCGTCCGCCGCGCAGAGCCTCGATAATGACAAAAAGCAGTCGCCCACCATCCAACCCTGGGAAGGGAATCAGGTTGAGAATGCACAGGTTAATGCTCAGGAAGGCGATGAGGTTAAGCAGACTCACCAGGCCAGAACGCACTGCCTCACCAGCCGCGCGAGCGATGGTAATGGGCCCGCTCACGTCAGGGGCAATGATGCCCTGGATCATCCAGATCACTCCCTGAACCATGGCCAGGACTGTGATCGCCGCGGTCTGGAATCCCAGAGGAATCGCCTGCCAGAGGGGATAGCGAACCCGCTGGAATTTGGAGTAGCTGATCTGCACACCCATTGCCCCCTCGTTCTGTGGGGGATGTTCGCGCGGTACCAGACGGATGCTGAGGCGTTCCTCGCCCCGTTGGATGTAGAGAGTCACGGGCATGCCCACCCGCGCTTTGGTCTTTTCCGAAAGCTCTAAGGGACTCTGTACCTGCATCCCGTCAATGCTGAGTACCAGGTCACCCTCTTGAATGCCAGCCCGTTCCGCCGGTGAGTTGGGGGCCACGGCCCGCACCTGAACCGGGCCAGGGAGTCCTTCATCCCAACCGATCAGGAAAATGGCGGAGAACAGCAAAATGGCCAGCAGGAGATTCATCAGCGGACCGGCGACCAATACTCCAAAGCGCACTAACCACCGCTTGCTGGCCAGGCTGCCGGGGGCCGACGGGTCCTCCTCGCCCAACATTTTCACGAACCCGCCGAAGGGGATGGCATTCAGGGTGTATCGCGTGCCAGCATCGAACTGCTCGACGTAGCTGGCTCCGGCCACGGGTGGGCCTTTTGGATCCACTACTTCGATGTGAGTAAGGTAATGCTGGCCTTTGTCGTCGGTCTCGTACTGATAACGGACCAACGTCCCGGCCTTCAGGCCATCCGGCAGGCGCACGCGACGGTGGTCAATGATCAGTTTCTTGTGATTCACCACGATGAACCCCCGGCCACGCCACAGGTTGAGGAGACGCGGCGGGTAGCCAAACCCGAACTCCTCCACCGTCACGCCAGCGAGCTTGGCCGCAATGAAGTGCCCGGCCTCGTGGAACAGGACGAGCACACCGAAAACTATTACAAATCCCACAATCGGGGCCAAAATAGAGGGCAGCATAGACCATCCTTAAATTGTTGTTTGACCTCCGGGGCTCGGTGGTCAGAGAAATCTGAAAGCATCAGAACACAATTTGCTACGCTACACTAATTATACAGCTTTCCGGCTCTCCTGGCAAGACAGAGGTCGCGAGACAAAACGATCGGCCGGGAACGTATTTGCCGAAGTGGGCATTACGTGCTATCATTAACGTCAGCTCTGGGCTGAGAGGAGAAACAAATGCACGCGACGATCACCCTGGTGCCCATCGGGATGGTAGAAGAAACGCTGTTGTCCCATGTGGGAATCGCCTTATCCGATGTTTTCGGACGGCAGGTGGAGGTGGCCGCTCCACTCCCGCATCCGGATTATGCCTACAACGCACAGCGACAACAATATCTGGCCGAGGCTGTGCTGGGCCAGTTGCACACGTGCCAGCTCCCCGGAGAGCGCGTGCTGGGCATCGTGGATGTGGATCTGTACGCGCCCCACTTGAATTTCGTGTTCGGCCAGGCATTGGTGCGGGGCCGCGAGGCGGTCATCGCCCTACCTCGCCTGCGGCAGAGTTTCTATGGCCTGCCCGATGATGAAGAGTTGTTCCTGGCACGCGCCGTCAAGGAGGCAGTGCACGAGCTGGGACATACCTACGGTCTGGGGCACTGCCCCGATGCGAGGTGCGTGATGCACTTTTCCAACAGTCTACGCGATACCGACTTCAAGTCGCACCGTTTTTGTGGGGCCTGCCGAGCGCGTATCCCCGGACTATCCGGCAGGGAGTGAGCCGGTCGCCGAGGCGGGCCTCGTTCCGGACATCCCCACCGTGATTGAAAACCTGCTGGTGACGATGATCTTCCAGCCACAACTCTTTTTCGCACCCATTACGACAAGGAGGTTCAAAATGGGAGAAGTGCCTGATCGCAACCTGGCGATGGAACTGGTACGGGTCACAGAAGCAGCAGCCCTGGCTGCTGGTCGGTGGATGGGCCGTGGCGACAAAGCCGGAGTGGACAAGGCGGCTGTTGATGCCATGCGCCTGGTGTTGAATACCATACAGATGGACGGTGTGGTGATCATCGGAGAGGGGGAGAAGGACGAGGCCCCGATGCTGTACAACGGTGAGGTGCTAGGCACCGGCGTTCCACCCCGGGTGGACATCGCCGTAGACCCGATTGACGGGACGCGCCTCACCGCGCTCGGATTGCCGGGTGCGCTGTCGGTGGTAGCCCTGGCCGAGCGTGGTTCAATGTACGCCCCGGGTCACATCGTGTACATGAACAAAATCGCCGTCGGCCCGGAAGCCAAGGGGGCCATTAACATCAAGTTATCCGTGGCTGAGAACCTGCATCGCATTGCCGAGGCTAAAAATCGGGACGTGAACGACCTGACGGTGGTTATCCTCGACCGGCCACGTCACGAACGGCTCATCGGGGAAGTGCGGGAGGCTGGCGCGCGCATTAAGCTCATCCCCGATGGTGACGTCGCCGGGGGGTTGATGACCGCCTTCGAGGACACGGGCATGGACGTGTTGATGGGCATCGGTGGCTCCCCCGAGGCGGTGATCACCGCCTGCGGTCTGAAGTGCACAGGTGGCGAGATTCAGTGCAAGCTGTGGCCGCGCGACGAGGCCGAACGTCGCTGGGCCAAAGAAGCGGGTCTGGACCTCGATCGCGTACTTACTACAGACGATCTGGTGAGCGGGGAGAACGTTTTCTTCGCTGCCACGGGCGTCACCAATGGCGAGCTCTTGGAGGGGGTCAAGTACTTCGGCAGTGGAGCGAAGACCTACTCCATCGTGATGCGTTCCAAGTCGGGCACCGTGCGTAGAGTAGAGGCCACGCACCGCCTGGACAAATTGATGCGCTTCAGCCAGATCGCTTTTGGTTGAGGCCCACGAGGTGCCGGGCACTTTAAAAGTGCCCGGCACCTGGATTTTTGATTCAGTACTTTTGCAGATCTCACAAAGTGGCTATGCATGGATCGCGCCCCCCTCTAGCTCCCCCCGTTCCACGGGGGGAGCTAGAGGGGGG
>JAGGZG010000152.1 GCA_021162125.1 Anaerolineae bacterium | reverse complement strand
CGTTTTTATACCGAGCGCGTATGAGAAGCGTGAAAACAGCTCCCCGTTTATGCGCTCTTTTACCCGCCAACAAGACGTGAAACGTGAAGAGTGAAACGAGGCCCTCACGCATCACGTTTTACGTTTCACGTCCAATGCACATCGGGCCCGGCTCTGCTGCCCTTGAACCAAATTGCGCCGAGTATGAGTGTATGAGGAAGGTGTATGATTCGCACTGCAGAAGTAGTCATCGTTGGCGGCGGGGTGATGGGGGGTAGCACGGCCTATTACCTGGCCCGCCGGGGTGTGCGGCCAGTCATCATCCTGGAGCGAGACCAGCTTGCCTCTGGCTCAACCAGCCTCAGTGCTGGCGGCATTCGTTACCAATTTTCCTCGGAGACCAATGTCCGCATCATGCTGGAAAGCGTCCCCGTGTTCGAGCGTTTCGCCGAGGAGTTCGACACTGAGATAGACTTTCGGCAGGATGGCTATCTCTTCCTGGCGACAACGGCGGAGACCTGGGCTGACTTCCAGGCAAACGTCGCCTTGCAACGACGGCTGGGTGTTCCCACTCGCCTGCTGTCGCCCGATGACATCCGTGAACTGGCTCCCTACCTGTACCTGGACGACGTCATCGGTGGTACTTTCTGTCCCAAAGACGGCTACGCTGATCCCTACAGCGTGGCTATGGGTTTCGCCAGGAAAGCCCGCGAGTTGGGCGCGCTCATCTCGGAGAAGACCGAGGTGACCGGGGTCTCGATGGAGGGAGGGCGTGTGACGGGCGTGGAGACGCCTAAAGGGCGGATCGCCACGCCGGTCGTAGTCAACGTGGCGGGGGCCTGGTCGGCACAGGTGGGACGTATGGTGGGCGTAGATTTGCCGGTGAAACCCTATCGCCGCCAGATATTTGTCACCCATCCTTTCGATGCCCTGCCACAGCGTATACCCATGATTATTGACTTCGAGCCTAGCTTCTATTTCCGTCGCGAGGGGCCTGGTATCCTGATGGGCATGACGGACAAGGACGAGCCGTCCAGCTTCAACACCAACGTGGATTGGGATTTCCTGGCGCAGGTGGTGGAAAAGGCCGTCCATCGCGCCCCGCTACTGGAGAGGGCGGGGTTCATGCGTGGCTGGGGTGGGCTGTACGCCGTCACCCCGGACGATAACCCGATCATCGGCAAGGACGTTGGCGGGGTGGAGGGGTTTTACTGCGCGGTAGGTTTCAGCGGACATGGGTTCATGCAGTCGCCGGCCGTAGGCCGTATCCTGGCTGACTTGATTACCACGGGTGATGCGGGCCTCGATCTCAGCGAGTTTCGGCTGGAACGGTTTGCCCGTGGCGAAGGGGTTGGGGAGAAACGGGTGATCTAGTGACCAGTGAAAGGAGCGTCGCCTCTGACGAAGGAGCTGAAAAGGGAAAGGGGGGATGCCTATCTGCTAAAATGATGACCAGCGAACCGTGTCGCTTTCCCCGTCCAGTGAGGGCGGGAGATCCGTGTGACCTGGCCGCGTGCCAATGGGGTCAGGTCTCGTGAGGCACATGAAAAGGAGGAGTGAGTCATGTCTAGAAAGCTATTGATTTCCCTGACCATCGTGTTGCTGGCGTCCATGGTGCTCACCGGATGCCCCAAGAAAGCAGCCGAGCCTATCAAGATTGGAGCACAACTTCCCATAACTGGTGAGTACGCCTACGAGGGTGAGGGCATGCTCAAGTGCATCCAGTTGATCACTGACCAGGTCAACGAAGCCGGCGGCATCCTGGGTGGGCGCAAGATCGAGATCGTCAAGTGCGACGACGTGGGCAAGCCCGACGAGTCCTCCAAGTGCGCGAACCAGTTGGTGTCGGCCGGCGTGGCTGCCGTCGTCGGTAGCTACAGCTCCACCTGCACCGAGCCTGCCTCGGAGATCTACAACGAGGCTGGCATCTTGCAGATCACCCCATCCTCCACCGCTACCCGGCTGTCGCAGAAGGGCTTCAAGCGCTTCTTCCGCGTCTGCTTCCTGGATGACCGGCAGGGCTTGTTCGCGGCTAACTTCATGCTGGAGAAGCTGGGTGCCGATACCGCGGTCTTCCTCCACGACAATTCGACCTACGCCAAGGGCCTGGCCGAGTGGGCGAAGAAGTATTACGAAGAGGCCGGTGGCACAGCACTGCTCATTGATGCTATTAACCCTGAGGATACCGATTTCCGGCCTATCCTGACCAAGATCAAGAACCTCGGCCCCAAGGCTGTCTACTTCACCGGCTATCACCCGCAGGGCGGGCTTCTGCTCAAGCAGTCCAAGGAGCTGGGCACCGAGTTCAAGTGGGTGCTGGGCAACGCCTGCAACAACCCGGAGCTAGTCGAGATCGCGGGTCTGGATGCGGCCAAGGGCGCTTACATTACCACCGAGCCGCTGCCCAAGGACATCCCCGGTGAGGCGGCCAAGAAGTTCTACAACGACTTCGTGGCCAAGTACGGTGAACCCCCGGCCAGCATCTGGTGGGTGATGTCCGCCGATGCTCTGAACGTGATCATCGAGGCCATGAAGGCCACTAACTCCACCGACTCGGCGAAGATGGCCGAGTACTTACACAACGAGTTCAAGGACTACCCCGGTGTGACAGGAACCATCATCGGTTTCGATGAGAATGGTGACCGCCTGGGCACCGTCCACGAGGCGTACGTCATCACCGACAGCGGTGAGTTCGAGATGGTCAAGTAAGTTGCGTGCTAGACGGGGAGTCCGGGGACGCCCCGGACTCCCCATCTTGTTTTGACGGTTGCTACCGGACACTTTTTGTGATCTGCGCTAAGCCTAGAGCCCAGAGATAAATCTCCGGGGTTACTACTCAGGCCAGCGGTTGAAACCGCGCCTGAGGAGCTAAAGCTGGCTGTCCACCTGCGTGGACAGG
>JAGGZG010000293.1 GCA_021162125.1 Anaerolineae bacterium | reverse complement strand
CCCCGCCTGAAAGTCACTGCGCGTCTCAAGGCGGCCCTGCAGCAAAGCAACGCCCTGGCGCAAGGCGGGGCTGTCAATCCGGTGCACCTGCTCGTCGCCCTGCTAGAAGTGGACGATGACCTGGTTAAATTGCTGAACGGCCTGGGCGTGCGCACCGATGAACTGCTGATCAGGCTCAAATCACCGCCTGCCAAGACCAGCGAACAACCCTCACCCGCCCCACAAGTCACCCCCAGCAAGACGCCGGTACTCGACAAATACGCGCGCGATCTGACGGCCCTGGCCCGTGAGGGTAAACTGTATCCCGTGCTGGGCCGCGAACGAGAGTTAGCCGGGATGATGGAAATCCTCTGCCGGCAGAAAAAACGCAACCCCATCCTGGTCGGCGAGCCGGGGACGGGCAAGACCGCGCTGACCGAGGGACTGGCCCAGAAAGTGGCAGCCGGCGAAGTGCCGCCCCCACTGCAAGGCAAGCGCATCGTCGAGCTGAGCATCTCTTCGCTCACCGCCGGGGCAGGCGTGGTTGGCGAGTTCGAGAAACGATTGCAAGCCATTGTAAAGGAAGCGCAGCAGGCTGGTAACGTGATCGTGTTCATTGACGAAGTACATGCCCTCGTCGGTGCGGGCGGGATGGCCGGCCTGCAAGATGCAGCCACCATCCTCAAACCGGCCCTGGCCCGAGGGGAGATCACCTGCATTGGGGCGACCACCACTCACGACTACCGCAAGTACGTAGAGAAGGACGGTGCACTGGCCCGCCGCTTCCAGCCCGTGCGCGTGGATGAGCCCCCGCGCGAGGTCACGCTGGAAATCCTGGAAAGCCTGCGCCCCCGCTTCGAGGCCCACTTCGGAGTGACCATCCCGCCAACGCTCCTGCCGACGGTCTACAGGCTGGCGGGAGAATACCTCAAAAACCGCTACTTCCCGGATAAGGCGATTGACCTGTTGGAGCGAGGTGCTGCGCGGCGAATGCTGGCCGGTGGCGAGAATCCCGTCCTGGAAGAGGCTACGCTGCTTTCCGTGCTGGCGGATATTACCGGCATCCCCCTGGAGCGACTGGACGCGAGTGAGATGGATCGCTACCTGCACATGGAGGAGATACTCAGGCAGCGGGTGATCGGCCAGGACGAGGCGGTGAACACCGTCGCCAGCCTGCTGCGGTTGACCAAGCGCCGCCTGGACATTGATCCCGCCCGCCCGGATGGGGTGTTCCTCTTCGTCGGGCCGACGGGGGTGGGCAAGACCGAACTGGCCAAGGCCGTCACCGAGTTCCTATTCGGCGACGAGGAGCGGCTGATCCGCCTGGACATGTCCGAGTACTCCGCAGACTTCACCGTCTCGCGGCTGACCGGCTCGCCGCCGGGCTACGTGGGCTACAGCGAGGGCGGCCAACTCACCGAGCGGGTACGCAGCCAGCCCTTTTGCGTGATCCTGCTGGATGAGATAGAGAAAGCTCACCCCGCCGTGCTCAACCTCTTTCTCCAGGTTTTCGACGACGGGCGGCTGACCGACGCTCAAGGGCGGACGGTGTACTTCAGCGACGCCACGGTGATCATGACCAGCAACCTGGGCAGCGAGTTGTGGTTCAAGCGGCGGCTGGGCTTCGGCACCGCAGAAATACCGGTCGAACAGGTGGAGGAGGCAATGCTGGCCGAGCTGCATAAACGCCTGCCTCCCGAATTCCTGGCCCGCGTTGACGAGATCGTGGTCTTCCACCCACTCACCGAATCGGACGTGCGGCAGATCGTCCGCCAGAAGCTGGACAGCATCGTCCGCGCCCGGTTCCAGCAGCAAGGCATTGAGGTAACGTTTGCCGACGCGGTTATTGACCTCGTAGTGCAGCGCGGTTTCGACGCCCGGCTGGGCGGCCGACACCTGGAGCGCACTATCCAGAAAGAGGTTCTCGAACCTTTGGCCGCGGAGACGTACAGGCCGGAGTGGGCAGATGTTTCGCAGGTAAAAGTCGCCCTCCAGAATGGGCAGATTCACTTTTACAGGGAGGTCTGAGATGGCAGTCACACCGGAGACCATCGAGCAGTACTTTGAGCAGTACGGATGGTCGTACCAGCGCGCGGACGAGAACACCTTTCGCACCGGTTTCCGTGGCAACGTATCCAGTTTCGTCATCTACATTCGCCTGACAAAGAACTGGGTCTATTTTACCATCGTGCCCTTCGTCGTCGCCCCCAAGGAGGCAGAGTGCAAGCGCAAGCTGTACCAACACCTCCTGCGCCTGAACTACGAAATCAACCTGGCCAAATTCGGCGTGGATAGCGACGGTGACATCGTACTGGCCGTCGAACTGCCCCGCGAGAAGCTGGACTACAACGAATTCTCCGATGCCCTGGGGGCCCTTTCTTACTACGCCGACGAGACTTACCTGGAGGCGCTCAACCTGGCGCAGAACCCCGGTGCCGTCTCACATTTTGAGGAAGCGGACGACCTGGACTGGGGGGAGTGAGGTTTCAGGTTTGGATGTCTGATCAAATCGTCGAGAACGTGAAAGCGGCCGGTGTGGTCGGCGCTGGCGGGGCGGGATTTCCCACCCACGTCAAAATCGCCGCCCGCGTGGATACCGTCATCGCCAACGGCGCGGAGTGCGAGCCGCTGTTGCGCGGCGATCAGCATCTGATGGCCGCCCAGGCCCACGAAGTCGTGCAGGGCCTGCGGCTGGTGATGCAGGCCAGTGGCGCACAGCATGGGGTCATCGCCCTCAAACGCAAATACCACGCCGCCATCACCGCCTTGCAGTCCGCCCTGGACCGGCAGCCAGCATTGAACATCCGGCTCCATCTGCTGGAGAATTATTACCCTGCCGGCGACGAATTTCTGCTGGTCTACGAAGTTACCGGGCGGTTGGTGCCGGAGACCGGCCTGCCCCTGCACGTGGGCTGCATCGTGCAGAACGTGGGCACGCTGGTCAACGTCGCCCGCGCGCAGCGAAGTGAGCCCGTCACCCATCGCCTGCTCACCGTGACCGGCGAGGTCCGCGAACCCAAGACCCTGCGCGTGCCCATCGGCACACCCATCGGAGAGGTCATCCAGTGGGCCGGCGGTGCCAAATCCGATGACCTCCTTCAAAAATCCGACAATGTCCTGCCATCTGCTGTCATACCCGTCGTTCTCGGCGGGCCGATGATGGGCCGCCTGGCGCGTTCCCTGGACGAGCCGGTGACCAAAACAACCAGCGGGATCATCGTTCTGCCCCCGGATAACGTCACCGTGCGCCACCTGAGCCGGCCGCTGGGCTCGTGGGTCAAGCGGGGGCGCTCGACATGCGACCAATGCCGCGATTGCACCGATCTCTGCCCACGCTATCTGCTGGGCCATGACCTGGAGCCGCACAAGATCATGCGCACGATAAACTACGGCATCACCGAACAGCCGCTCAACGTCACCGCCGCCGTGCTGTGCTGCGAGTGCCGCCTGTGTGAGGCTTATGCCTGCCCGTTGGGACTTTCACCCTGCGCCTATTACAGAGAGGTCAAACGACAACTCGCCGCCCAGGGCTGGCGCAATGACGTGCACAAACGAACCGACCTGACCCCACGGCCTTTCCGCGAGTTCCGCCACGTGCCCACCGAGCGGCTGACTGCGCGGCTGGGGCTGACGAAATACGCCGGATTTGAATGCCCGCTGGATCCCGGCGATTACCAACCCAAGCGCGTGAGCATCCCCCTGCGGCAACACATCGGTGTGGCCGCCCGGCCGGTGGTACGCGAGGGCGACGTGGTATCTGTGGGCGACCTGGTGGGCGAAATCCCGGAGGGCAAGCTGGGGGCGCGGGTGCACGCTTCCATCAGCGGGCGGGTGGAAAGAGCAACGACCGAGGAAGTAGTCATCGTCGCCTGAGCGAAGGTGCTGTGTACGCGGGAGGGCAAGGAGGTAGTTATGAAACGGACTATCGTCGGTGCTGGACCCAGGGGTTACGCCACGGTGGATTTTTTCACCGGTGACTACCGCGTCTCGGCGCAGATAAACGTGCGCAACCGCACGGTGAACGACATCCTCAATGACAAGCGATTGTCGTACATCGAGGTTTTCGATACCTACATCTCTCGCATCAGCCAACCCGGTTACATCGTGGGCAGCCACCACGTGGCCCTGTTGCGCAAAGATACCATCTCCTTCGCCATCGTGCCCACGGGCGAGAGCCGGCCGTCCGGTCAGCGGGCTTATCGCTACGGTGGTAAACTGCTATACCAGGTGTTCTTGACCTTGCCCGCTTTCGAGATACAGGGCAAAGTGCACACCACCGGCAAGCTGGACCTGTACGCTTTCCTGGCAACCAACGTGGATGACTTCGTCATCCTCACCGAACCCGTGGCGCGAGTGGCCAATTTTCCCGACAACACTTTCAGTGGCGAGGCGTTTTTGGTCAACCGTTTGCTCGTCACCATGTTCTGCGCCAGCGAGCAACCGGAGCGAGCAGCGTGAATGAGTGCCAGCTTCCAGGCACCCGCCGGGGAAGCCGCGCACAGGAGCGGAGGGAATCATGTCAACCGTGCTGATCATTGACGACGATCCCAGCGTGCTCAAGCTCCTGGATTTCGCCATGAGCAAGGCCGGGTTTCGGGTTGTTCTGGCCGGGGATGGGGAGGAGGGGCTGGAGAAAGCTCAGGCTAACCCGCCCGACCTGGCCATCGTGGACGTGATGATGCCCGGCCTGGACGGCTACGAGGTGTGTCGCCGCCTGCGTGCCGACCCGCGCACGGCTGGCATGGCCATTATTGTGCTCACCGCGCGGGCGCAGGCCGTGGACCGGAAGGTCGCCTTAGAAGCCGGTGCCGACGAGTACCTGGTCAAGCCCATCATGCCCGACGAGCTCATCCGTCTGGCCCGCGAGGTGCTAGCCCGGCCGCGTGCGGCTGCGCCCCTGGTGGAACTTCCACAAGGGCGGGTAGTCACCGTGTTCAGCCTACGCGGCGGAATAGGCGTCACCTCGCTGGCAGTGAACCTGGCGGTGGCCTTCGCCCACCTGCGCCAGGAGGAGGTATCCCTCCTGGACCTGAGCCTGCTGGCCGGGCACGTGGCGTTGATGCTCAACTTGCAGCCACAACTCACCCTGGCGAATCTGTTGGAACAGGGGAGTGAAGCCGAGGAGGAAACCCTCGACCGCTGCCTGGCGCGACATAGTTCTGGTGTGCGAGTCCTGGCCGCTCCCCCGCAACCGGTGACGTCCGCATCGGGCGGCGGGCAGGTGGTGAAACGCATCGTCTCCCTGCTGAGGGGGCGTTTCCCGTACGTCGTGGCCGACACCGCCTCCACGCTGGACGAGGTGACTACAGCAGTGCTCACCGCCTCCGATCTGGTGCTGGTCATCGTCGCGGCGGAAGTACAGGCTTTGCAGACCGCAATCGTCAGCCTGCCGGCCTTGCGCGCCCTGGGTCACGAGGACGATGACCTGTGGCTGGTGCTGAACCAGTACACACCGAAATCGCCCCTTCCCACGCAGGCGGCGGAGAAAGCGCTACGGCGGCCGGTACGGGCGACGATCCCTTACGAGCCGGCTCTGCCACAGGCCATCCAGCGCGGCGTGCCTTTGATCCTGCATCAGCCCACCTCACCGATGGCCACCGCCGTTGCCAGGCTGGCCTACCAGATCGACAAGCACTTCGAGAAGTAGGGCGGCCTCGCAGGCCGCCGGGCCGAGAGCCCGGCCTACTGGAGCGGCCCCGCAGACCGCCAGAGTGAGTATCCATCATGGAACCAGCTATCGCCCTCGTGGAAACCAATAGCGTCGCAGCAGGCATCGCCGTCGGCGACGCCATGCTCAAAAAAGCACCGGTGAACCTGTTGGAGGCCCGCCCGGTCTGTCCGGGCAAATACATCGTCCTGGTCGGCGGGATGACCGACCCGGTGTACGAGGCCCTACAAGCCGGCATCGAGGCGGGGGCGGACGCCGTGGTGGACACCTTGTTTCTGCCACAGGTGCACCTCAGCATCTTCCCGGCGCTGATGACCGCCACTCCGCCGGGCAAGGGAGAGGCGCTAGGCATCATCGAGACCATCACCGTAGCCACGTGCATCGTCGCCGCCGACGCCGCCGCCAAAACCGCCGACGTGTCCCTGCTGGAGCTGCGCCTGGCCAACGGGTTGGGAGGCAAGTCCTTCGTTCTCATTGAGGGGTCGGTGGCCGATGTGGAGGCCGCAGTCGAGGCCGGGGTACAATTTCCCAAGAAAGAGGGGCTGTTAGTGCGGCAGGTCATCATCTCCCAGTTGCACGAGGAGATGAAAAATAAGATTGTGTAGGAGCTCTTTATAGAATTGCCCTACAAGATTTGCGTTATGCGCGAGAATTTTTTAGGACACGGATTGCACGGATAAACACAGATGAGAAAAAATAGAAATCCGTGAAAATCCGTGTGAATCCGTGTCCCAAAGATTGGTTGCGGCAGGAGGCCGCGTTATGCAACTGGCCCGCGTTATAGGTACCCTGGTAGCCACGCGCAAATGCCAGGGCCTTGAGGGAGTCAAATTTCTCATCGTCCAGCCGCTGGACAGGAACCAGCAGCCCGATGGCCAGCCCGTCGTCGCCGCGGATGGCACCGCCCAGGCCGGCCCCGGCGAGCTGGTGTTCATCATCGCCAGCCGTGAGGCAGCGCTGGCCCTGCCGGAGAAGTTCGTGCCGGTAGACCACGCCATAGTTGGCATCGTGGACGAGGTGGAGGTCAAAAGCGTAAGCGGCGGCTTTGCCCACAGTCCCAGATAGGAGCAGGCATGTACATCGGTAAAGTCAGTGGCACAGTAGTGGCCACCATCAAGAACTCCCTTTACGAGGGTCACAAACTGCTCATCGTGGACCGCCTGGGGTTGGATGGTGCCGTGCAGAAAAAATACTGGATTGCCGTGGACCTGGTGCAGGCCGGTGTGGGCGATACCGTGCTGATCCTGGACGAGGGTAACTCGGCCCGGCAACTGGTGGGCCGGGAGCCGGATGGAGCCATCCGTGCCGTGGTCGTGGGCATCGTGGACGAGGTGGACCTGGTAGCATGAGTACCTACAGCCAACGTCGAACTGAACAACACCTACGCGAGGAGATCGTCCGCGTCTGCCACCTGATCTGGGAGCGGGGCTGGGTTGCTGCAACCGCCGGTAACGTGTCGGCCCGGCTGAGCGAGAATCGCATCCTGACCACTCCCAGCGGCCTCAGCAAAGGATTTCTCCAGCCAGAGCAGATCATCATCGTGGACATGAACGGGCGGAAAGTTCCCAGCTACGACGCAGCCAGCCGCGACCTGCGTCCCACATCGGAGATGCCGATGCACCTGGAGGTGTACCGCCAGCGGCCGGACGTGCAGGCCGTAGTCCACGCCCACCCGCCGATCAGCATTGCCTTGAGCATCGCAGAAATCCCCCTGGCTCGCTGTCTTCTCCCCGAAGTGGTGATTACCCTGGGGATGGTTCCCATCACGCGCTATGCCACTCCTTCCACGCCAGAGGGAGCGGAGGCGGTACGCGAACTCATCGTCAATCACGACGCACTGATCCTGCGGCGGCACGGCACGGTGACCGTGGGCCGCAGTCCACTGGACGCTTACTTCAAGCTGGAGACTGTGGAGCACTCGGCGGAGATCACTTTGATCGTGCGCCAACTGGGACGGAGCAACCCTATCCCACCCGAAGAGGTGCGCAAACTGATCGAACTTCGGCGACAGATGGGCCTGGCCCGTCCTGGCGAGGAACAGGATTTCTGTGCGGAGTGCGGGGTGTGCGATCTGCAGCCCACCCCGTAGGTGCGGCCCCCGGATTTGACGTTTTGCGCCGGGTTGTGGTACAATAAGCGTAAGTAGCCCCCATCGTCTAGAGGTCTAGGACACCGCCCTTTCAAGGCGGCGACAGGGATTCGAATTCCCTTGGGGGCACAACGTGTCGCGGACAACCTCAGCGAGGTCGCGAAGCAGGAGCCAAACCACGGGCGTGGTTTGGCTCCTGCTGTTTCGTGTCTAGCCTACGACTCCCGCATTCTCAGCAATCGCATCCCGTTCAGGATAACGATAAGCGATGCACCCACATCGGCGAAGACGGCCATCCACAGGGTGGCCAGACCGGGGATGGCCAGGGCCATAAAAGCTATCTTGACCAACAGGCTGAGGGCGATGTTCTGCCGGATGATGCCTAGCGCACTGCGGCTGAGCTGCATGGCGAAGGGCAGCTTGCTCAGGTCGTCGGCCATGAGAACGATGTCGGCGGTCTCCAGAGCCTGATCGGTGCCCGCTCCACCCATGGCGATGCCTACCGTGGCCCGAGCCAGGGCCGGTGCGTCGTTGACCCCATCGCCCACCATGGCCACCTGCTCGTATTCCGCTAGCAGCTTTTCCACGGCCTCCACCTTGTCCTCGGGCAGAAGGTTGGCCCAGGCCTCATCCACTCCGACCTGGGCGGCGATAGCCGCAGCGGTGCGCTCGTTGTCGCCGGTGAGCATAACTGTGCGACGAATGCCCCGCCGCTTGAGGACAGCTATTGCCTCCCGGGCATCAGGCCGCACCGTATCAGCCATGGCGACGATACCCCAGAAGGTCCATTCACTCCCCTTGGAATCCCCGCCCTTCCCGGCATCGGTAGTGGCCAGCACCATTGTTGTCTTCCCTTCCCCTTCCAGGCGGGCAATCTGGGCGTGCAGCTCCTCGGGCACAGGAAGGCCTGCGTCGGCGAAGAACGCCAGGTTACCCACGTACACCAGAGTGCCGTCCAGGGAAGCACTGGCCCCTCGACCGGTGAGAGCCTGGAAGCCCTGGGCTGGGGTAAAGGCGATGTCCCGCTGCCCGGCCGCAGCGACGATGGCCCGGGCCAGGGGATGCTCGGAGCGGCTCTCGACGGCGGCGGCCAGAGCCAGCACATCATTTTCCGCACGTCCGTCCAGAGCGATCACGTCGGTGACAACCGGCTCGCCCCGGGTCAGGGTGCCGGTCTTGTCGAAGGCCACCACTCGCAGTCCGCCGGCGGCCTCCAGATAAGCCCCGCCCTTGATCAGCACGCCGTTCCGGGCGGCATTGCTGATGGCGCTGACGATGCTCACCGGTGTGGAGATGACCAGAGCACAGGGGCAGGCGATGATCAGCAGAGCCAGTGCCCGGTAGAGCCAGCCGTGCCCGCCCGTCGCCGGTTCCAGGAAAGGCTGGCCGAAGAACAGGGGAGGTATGGTGGCGATGAGAATTGCCAACCCCACCACCACCGGCGTGTAATAGCGAGCGAAGCGGTCCACCCAACGTTGGGATGGGGCTTTCTGGGCCTGGGCCTCTTCTACCATGTGAATGATGCGGCTGATGGTGTTGTCTGCCGCCAGGCGGGTGACCTCAATCTCCAGTGCGCCCTCGCCATTGACCGTGCCGGCGAAGACCTCGGCCCCCGGCCCTTTCTCCACCGGGATGCTCTCCCCGGTGATGGGGGCCTGGTTGATCGCCGAGGTGCCCCTGAGAATCTTCCCATCCATAGGAATGCGTTCACCAGGACGGACGAGAATGACGTCACCCACGGCCAATTCGGCCACGGGCACCTGTTCCTCGTGAGCCTCGCACCAGGGACAGGGGCCGCCGGTGTAGACGCTGCCGTCGGGCAGGGATTGCCCAAGATGCTCCTTACAATCCAGGCAGGGACGCAGCACATTGGCCTCGGCCGGGGCCAGCTCCATCAGAGAGCGGATGGCGTTGCGCGCCCGAACCATGGTGTAGCTCTCCAGCGTCTCCCCCAGGCTGAAGAGAAAGACCACCAGCGCTCCTTCCTCCCAAGCACCAATGGCCATCGCCCCCAGGGCAGCCACCGTCATCAGGAAGTTGATGTCCAGTTCCCGGTTGATCCACACCCCGGTGAGACCATTGCGGGCCACGTAATAGCCACCCGTGGCGATGGCCACAGCGTAAAGGGTGTGTGTGAGCAGCACGGAGACCCCGCTGGTCTCCAGGACGAAGGCCAGCAGGATCAGCAGGCCAGCGGCCAGGGTCATCGTATCGCGCCGCCGGCTGCGCATAAAGGCCAGCAAGCCGCGCACCCCGCCCGGCCCGGTCTCCGGGACCACCACCAGTTCCTCCTCGGCCACATCGTAGCCCAGCTTGCGGATGCGCCCCACGATGGCGGGCTGGTCAACCTTCTCCACGTCGTACTCCACCCGCATCTTGGCGGCGGCGAAATCCACCGCGCAGTGCAGCACCCCGTCTAGCCGCCCCACCCCTTTTTCCAGCTTAACCGCGCAGTCAGCGCAGTCCAGGCCCTCCAGACGTAGCACCCGATGGCGGTAACGCTGTTGGACAGTGATGCCCTCCTGGCGGGCGTGGCGCTCCACCTCAGCCAGGGAGATCAGGTTAGGGTCGTAATGCAGGCAAAGACGGGGCGGATCGCTGCTCTGGTCCGCGTGAGCTTCTTCAATACCCTTGTGCAGACGCAGGGCCTCCTGCAGCCGCTGCACACAGTCCGCACAATCGCCGTTCTCGGGTAAGAGGACGGGAATCTCCAGCTTCAATTTCTCGATCATGGTTTCTCCTTCATCGCTTTCTTCAATCTATGAACAAATGCTCAGATATTAGCTCATAAAAAGGGGGGCGATCCCTCCGGTCGCCCCCGGATCAGTCGTG
Source organism: Anaerolineae bacterium (assembly GCA_021162125.1). Classification (GTDB taxonomy): domain Bacteria; phylum Chloroflexota; class Anaerolineae; order JACIWR01; family JACIWR01; genus JACIWR01. The sequence continues at coordinate 1,690 of JAGGZG010000293.1, read as the reverse complement.
CTCGACGTGCTCCAACCCCTGGTTGAACAGGTCGTGGATGTGTTCGTCGTCCAGAGCGTAGTAGACGTGGCGGCCCTCTTTGCGAAAGCGAACTAAACGCATCTCTCGCAGAGTGCGCAACTGATGCGAGATGGCTGACTGGCTCATCCCCAGACAGGCCGCCAGCTCGTGCACACACAGTTCATCGTGTGATAAGGCGGAAATGATGCGCACCCGCGTGGGATCGCTGAGAGCCTTGAAAGTCTGGGCCAGCCGGGTGGCGGTCAGGCCATCAATCAGACGCTCCTGGGCTCCCCGCACGCGAGCCTCGTCCATGTCGCTGCCCTCACACTTGTCCCTGGGTTCCGCTTTGGTCTTCATAATTTTGATCCTTGATTGTATGAACAGTTATTCATATATTACCATGACTCGCCGGATTTGTCAAATGAGGTCATCTCACCACAGAGACCACCGAACCTTCAGGATTTCTTAATCTTTCCTTTGGTGCTTCTTCAGCCTTATGTGTTACACTGATGACAGTAGTTGAGAGACACAAAACACATCCCACACACTTTTTGTAAGGAGGATTAGAATGCGCAAAGGTTTTCTACTACTGGCTACTCTCATGCTTGCCACGGGGCTCTGTTTGGGAGGATGTGCTCCCGCGCCTCCTCCACCCCCGTCCCTGCACAGTCCTGTGTCCGTGCCTGGCTGGGACTGGCTGGTGGGGCCGATGTATTGTCTGACGCCCCTGGTAACCCTGGCGGCGATTGTCTTGATCATCGCTGTAATCCTGTCCCTCTTACGGGGAAAGGGATCTTCCATCAAATCATCCTTCAAGTCGTTCTTCAAGTCGCCATCGGGACCTTCAGCCAAGGAGATCGTCCAAGAGCGCTATGCCCGTGGCGAGATCAGCCGCGAAGAGTATCGGCAACTGTTAAAGGACCTGGAGGAGTCTGGGCAGGCATAGCCAGCAGGCCGAGGCACACTGCTGGGAAAGGAGCGTGAATGGTGTCAACTCGCAAGCTTATACTCACGATGGGATTACTGACCCTGCTGGTGGGTCTCCTAATCCCCCTGATGACGACTTTTGTATTCTGGTGTATCAATACAGCACAAGTCGTCGCCGGAACCGTATGGCAAATGCTGGAAGGTACGTTGGGATACTGGTCTTACCCAGGCACACAGGCGATGGTCCCGGAGTCCCCTGGCACGGCACCTCCGGCTTCGTCGGAGGAATACGTCCCACCTCCCGCGGATGAAAATCGGACCAAGCCTCCCGGCGACAATACCCTGCCATCCCCCGGCCCATCCCTGCCCGCCTCGCCCGGGGAGGCATCTGCCCAGTCCAGCAAAGGCGTTGAGCCGCCACCACCACCGTCTTCGGTAGGTGGGAGTGTACCACCACCGCCAGCGGTGGGAAGCGCACCGCCGCCGCCCGGTGGGATCGCACCGCCGCCACCACCCGGTGGGATCGAGCCACCCCCGCCGCCAGCGGTGGGGAGTGTACCGCCGCCAGCGATGGGTGAGGGCACACCGCCGCCACCTGCCAATGAGAGTGGGAGCGTGCCACCGCCCACCAATGAGAATGGGAGTGTACCGCCACCCGCTAACGAGAGTGGGAGTGTACCACCGCCCGCTAACGAGAGTGGGAGTGTACCACCACCCGCTAACGAGAGTGGGAGTGTACCACCGCCCGCTAACGAGAGTG